>NZ_RZQT01000152.1:0-12931 GCF_003998485.1 Mesorhizobium sp. M7A.F.Ca.CA.001.04.2.1 | reverse complement strand
TCGTCGTAGCCTCCAGAACAATGGCAGCTACAGAATCACATGCGATTCAAACACTTCAAGCCATTTTCCGGCGTCGCTTCTTCACGCTTGACCACAGCACGAAGCAAATGTGTGCGCACGCTAGCCCACAGGGGAGAAGGCAAAGCGCTGCACCACCGCTCGATTGCCCCGAACGCCGCGGCGGTTTATGTAGAACCGCATGAGCGACACGACTTCACGCCTGACAAGCTGGATGGATCTCGCCAACCCGACGCGCTTCGTCGGGCTGGCGGACAAGGTCGTGCCATGGCTGGCCACGATCGCCGCACTGATCCTCGCAGTCGGGCTCTATATGAGCTTTGCCGCGCCTGAGGATTTCCAGCAAGGCATCACCGTTCGCATCATGTACATCCACGTGCCTTTCGCCTGGCTGGCCATGATGTGCTACACGCTGATGGCGGTTTCCGCACTCGGCACGCTCGTCTGGCGGCATCCGCTGGCCGATGTCGCGCTGAAATCAGCCGCCCCCATCGGTGCGGTCTTCACCGCGCTGGCGCTGATCACCGGTTCGATCTGGGGTAAGCCGATGTGGGGCACCTGGTGGGTCTGGGATGCGCGGCTGACCTCGGTCTTCGTGCTGTTCCTGATGTATCTCGGCATCATCGCGCTGACCCGTGCGCTCGACGATGCCAGCCGCGCCGCCTGGGCCGCCGCCATCATCACGCTGGTCGGCTTCATCAACATCCCGATCATCAAGTTCTCGGTCGACTGGTGGAACACGCTGCATCAGCCGGCCTCGGTGTTCCGCATGGGCGGCTCCACCATCGACCCCAGCCTGCTGTGGCCGCTTCTGGTGATGGCGCTCGGCTTCACCGTGCTGTTCTTCGCGCTGCACCTGATGGCGATGCGCACCGAAATCCGCCGTCGCAGGATTATCGCCATGCGCAGGGTCGCGGCTCGGCAGGCGGAAAGACAGGACTAGGTTTCCCCTCTCGCCATTCGAATTGCAACCAACAGCAATCTTATTCCTGCTTTCGCCTAAACAATTCTGCTGTGTTGCTGTACAGCAACGAGATGTCCCAAAAGGTCGCCTCGACTAGACCGTCCATTGACATCTTCCCCTGAACCGAGCCAAGTGCCAGTCACTGTTATTCGGCGGGGAATCAACGATGAAATTGCGTTTACTGACTGGGGTATCGATATTCGCATTGGGACTTGGCTGGAGTTCGGCGCACGCCGCCGATGCTATCGTCGACACCCCGAGGGCGGAGGATCTCTGGTATGTCACCCTGTTTGGCGGAGCCAGTTTCCCCAACAATGTGAAGACCGACTTCTATGGCGACCAGTATTCGGTTGATCTTAAGACCGGGTTCGTGATCGGCGGCGCTGTCGGCCGACGCATCAACGATGTGTTCCGTGTCGAAGGCGAACTGTCCTACGCACGCTACAAGGCAAGCGAGTACAATTACGGCGGCCCGAATAACTATCCGGCTTCCGGCAACCTGTCGGCTACTTACCTTCTCGCCAATGTCTGGGCCGACGTCGCGCACTTTGGCGATGCCAAGCTCTATGTCGGCGGCGGCCTCGGTGCCGCCTACGTTACCGCAGACACGAATTTCGACGGTAACGACTATGGCTATGGGCCGGGCGGCTGGGGCTTTGCCGGCCAGGTGGGCGCCGGCATTACCTACGCCGTAACGCAGAATGTCGACCTCGACTTCGGCTACCGGTTCAAGGCGGTGACAAGCGTGGATCTGGATGACAATGATGGCGGCGGCACATACGAGAATGCCAAGCTGTATTCCCACAATCTCCAACTGGGCGTTACCCTCAAATTCTGATTTGATCAGGCTGTCGCACGCCGCGACCGGGATTTGACGGATGCCGCTCTTGCCACGCCGGCAGCCCTTGGGTCTGCCGGCAATGATCCCAGCCTCTCTTCCGACCGCCGGTGAACCGGCGGAAAAGACATTGCAGCGCGGCATCGACCTGCAACGGCGCAAGCGTTTTCGCGAGGCCGAGTTTTGCTACCAGACGGTGCTTCGCACGCAGCCCAAAAATGCCATGGCGCTGAACCTGATGGGCACTCTGGCCATCGAGGCCGAGCATTATGACGCCGCCATTGCCTATATGGAAAAGGCGGTCAAGCTCGAACCGGACAATGCCATCTTCCGCAACAATCTCGGCAACGCCTACAATGTCACCCGCGACATCGAGCGCGCCCGTAAACATCTAAAGAAAGCGATCGCGCTTGACGGCCGGCTCATCGAAGCTTTGTGCAATCTCGGCCGGTCCTACCGTAGCCAGCTCGAGGGTGACATCGCCGAAGGTTTCTATCGCCGGGCGCTGGCGGTAGACAGCCAATCGCTGACAGCCCTTGCCGGTATGGGCGATCTGCTCACCGACATAGGCCGGCAGACCGAGGCGGTCGAATGTTTTGGCCGCGCGCTTGCCATCGACCCGAGCCATGTCGAGGCGCTGGCCGGAATGGCGCTGGCGCGCCGGGCGGTCAAGGACGATCCAGCGTTGCCTTTAATACGGGCTCGCCTGGAATTGCCCATGACAACCGATCGCGAGCGGGTGGTGCTGCACCACGCCGCCGGCAAGATCCTCAACGATCAGCGCGAGTATCGCCTGGCCATCCGCCATTTCGCGCAGGCCAAGGCAATTTCCGGCAATGATTTCGACATTGACCGGCACACCCAGCTTTACGACAGCTTCATCGGCACTTTCGATGCCGACTTCTTCGCGGCGCGGCCGAAAATGGGAAATCCGTCGAGACGCCCGGTCTTCATCGTCGGCATGCCGCGGTCGGGAACAACGCTGACCGAGCAGATATGCGCCAGTCATCGCGATATCTATGGCGCGGGCGAACTGTCGACCATTCGCTCGTTGGCCGGTGAACTCGGGTTCGACAAACTCGATCCTTCTGTCTTCACCAAGGCCATGGCGGCACTCACTCCGGCCAAGGCGAAAGAGCTTGGCTCGAAATATCTTGACGATCTCAGCAAGCGCAACAGCAAGGCGCGGCTGGTCGTCGACAAGATGCCGCATAATTTTGAGATGCTGGCCTTCATCAGCCTCATCTTGCCAAATGCCCGCATCATCCATTGCCGGCGCGACCCGATGGACAATTGCACGTCCTGCTTCATGCATAACTTTTCCGAAGCACATGGCTACAATGCCGATCTGACCAAGCTCGGGCAGTATTACCGGCAGTATGATCGCTTGATGCGCCATTGGGCCAAGGTCATTCCACTTGATATCCTCGACATGCCCTACGAAGAAACGGTGTCCGATTTCGAAAACCGCGCCCGTGGATTGATCGGGTTCCTCGGGATCGAATGGGATGATGCCTGCCTCCGTTTCCATGAAACCGAGCGCACGGTGCGGACGCCGAGCCGCTGGCAGGTGCGCCAGCCGATCTATTCATCATCGGTCGAGCGCTGGAAACTGTATGGCGACGCCCTCGATCCATTGAAAGCCGCGCTGGGTCCAGTTCTTCAACGCTGAGTGTATCTGGCGTTCAGTTCGGGCGCGTCGGTCTCACCCCATTCTTCCGCGCGCCGCCACCGGCAGCGTTTCCAGCACTTTGTCGCCGTCGATCAGATTGACCTCGTTGAACAGGTTGGTGACGACGCAGCAATGGTCGGGCACGACACGCACGCGCTCGCCGATGCGCAATTTGCCGTCACCCGAAAGCGTGACGGTGCCGTGCTCCTCGCTCAGGCCCGTCACCCGCGCTCCCGGCACGCCGAGCAACTCGCCGAAATCGGCGAGACCCAGCGTGTCGCTGGACAGCGCCTTGCTGCCGGCATCGAGGATAGCGCGCGTCGCGGTGGGATGGCTGACCACCGTCGACAGCACCGTCAGCGCGCAATCGTCGAGCGTGCCGACGCCTTTGGCGACCTGATAGCGGTCGAGATAGATGTAGGTGCCTGGACGATACTCCGTGACAACAGATGTATCGCTGGAGCGCCACATATCCGGCGTGCCGCCGCTGGAGATGCGTTCGCAGGCGAGGCCCGATGCGGCCAGCGCCTGCTTGGCGTCGGCGAGCCAGGCTTCGGCCTCCGCTGCCTTCCCGGCGGCCGGGTAGGTCATCAGTCCTCCGAAGGCGAGGCCACCGGCTCTGTCGATCTGTCTTGCCAGCGCAACCGCTTCATCGGCCGACTGCACGCCGCAGCGACCCATGCCGGTGTCGCATTCGACCAGCACCGGTAGACGATGACCGGCATCGGTGAAGGTGGCTGCCAACCCTTCGAGCGTCTCCATGCTGTCCGCTGTCACCGACAGGGTGACGCGCCCGTGCAGCGCCAGAAGCCGCTCCAGCTTGGCGTGCCCAAGGATGTTGTAGGGAAGAAAAATATCGGCCAGCCCGGCATCGGCCATCACCTCGGCCTCGCCGATCTTCTGGCAGGTGATGCCGACGGCGCCGGCCGCCACCTGCTTCTTCGCCCAATAGGGCAATTTGTGCGTCTTGATATGCGGCCTGAGCTTCAGCCCGTTCTTGTCGGCATGCGCCTGGGCGCGGGCAATGTTGGCTTCGGCGCGCGCGGCGTCGATGAGAATCGACGGCGTATCGAGGTCGTGGACGGTCGGCATCATCTTTCACCCCATGAGGAATCCGCGGGTTTTATGGCCCTGAAAATCCGCGATGTCACGCGGCCAGCGAAGCGGATCTGTGGTCCATGCGCCTAAGCGCAAGGCCGGGCAGGGCGGCGAGATGGATCGACACCGCATCGACGTTCGGCTATGCGATTTGCCAGACAAATCGATACGAAGGGATCATGATCATGAAGCGCTCCGCCATCAACGACATCATCCGCGAAGCCGACGCTTTCATCCGCTCGTTCGGCTACATCATGCCGCCCTTCGCCTATTGGTCGCCGCAGGAGGCGAAGGCGCGCCAAGCCGACTCCGCGGCCGTGTTTACCTCGCGGCTCGGCTGGGACATCACCGATTACGGTCAGGAGAAATTCAGGGAACTCGGCCTGTTCCTGTTCACCGTTCGCAATGGCCGCTACGAGGATATGAAGAAGGGCATGGGCATGCTCTATGCCGAGAAGATCATGATCTCGCGCAAGGATCAGCTATCGCCGATGCATCGCCACAACATCAAGGCCGAGGACATCATCAACCGTGGCGGCGGCAAGCTGGTGCTGGAACTGTTCATGCATGACCGCGACGGCGGCATCGATCCCAAGGCCGAGGTTTCGGTGCCGGTCGACGGAACCATCCACAGGCTGCCTGCGGGCGGGCTCCTGAAGCTCGACCCGGGCCAAAGCGTCACGCTGCTGCCCGGCGTCTGGCATGCCTTCTGGGCCGAGGGCAAGGACGTGCTGATCGGTGAGGTCTCCACCGTCAACGACGATCTCACCGACAATGTGTTTCGCGAACCGATCGGCCGTTTTTCCAACATCGACGAAGACGTTGCCCCGATCCATCTGCTGGTGTCCGACTACGAGAAGTGGCTGGGGTAAGGGGCCGCTCCACGCCCTCGGCGACGCCAGTCACACGACCGTGTGACTAGTCACACGGTCGAAAGTGGGTAGGCCGTAGCGCCTACCTACTGCGATCCTTGTTCGACCGATCCTGCCGCTTCGTCCTTGAAGACGACCTTTGTGCCTTTTTGCACTTCAGAGGCGAGGTCTTCGGCATCCCAGTTGGTCAGCCTGATGCAACCATGCGAGAAGGTCTTTCCGATCTTGCCTGGGTCCGGAGTCCCGTGAATGCCGTAGCTATCGATGGACAAGTCGATCCAGACCGATCCCACCGGATTGTTTGGCCCGGCAGCGATCGTGAAGGGGCGCTTGCTCCTCACTCCCTTGAAGGCAAACTCGGGATCGTAATGATAGGTTGGGTGGTGCACCACGCGTTTGACCTCCGCCTGGCCACTCGGCGCGGGCTTCTCCTGACTTCCGATCGAGGCGGGGTACGTCGCAAGCACTTTGCCGGAAGGGTCAAGCACCCGAACCTGGCGAGCGCTCTTGTCGACCTCGACGCTCGCGATGTCTTGCGGCGGATCACCTCGGGTGACAGCTGGCACGAGCAGCTTTTGCCCCGCCTTCCTGAAGCCGATGCCGGGATTGAGCCGTTCAAGCAGTTGCTCGCTGATGTGGAAGCGCTCCGCCATCTTTTCCAGGGCATTGTGGTAGGCCAGCCTGGGCAGGCGGGCCATCCTCTCCATGCGCGCCGGAATTCGCCTGGTGAACGGCCCATGCACATCCTTGCGTGTCAAATCATAGGTCTCAATCGCGGGGCGCGAGGAGGTCGCGACCAGCTTGTCCCATGTCTCGCGGGTGAGCTTGCCGTCGGCAGGCAATCCGTTGGCCGCTTGGAACGCACTGACTGCCCGGGTGAAGTTCTCCGCCTGGCGGCCATCGATCAGGCCTGGCGAGAAGCGTGCACGATCCAGGAGGATTTGCGCCTTCAGCACGGTCGCACTGACGCCTTTCGCTTCGCTGCCGTCAAATTGGGCGTTGTTGACGGCGGCCGCGTCCAATTTTGCCGCCGCCGTTGCATCGCATGCGACGACGAGCATGGCGACCGCGACAAGAACGAGCCTGATCATGGAGGTCACACTCCCGTATAGGCACCTGCTTCTATGACGTCGCACGGCCGATCTGGTTCCATTTCCTGCAGTTGCGTCCGACTGCCGAGTGCCGTGCGCGCAGTGAACCCGGACCAGGAGCACCCGGTGGTGGCGCGGGTGCATTGTTGATAAGGGGCCGCCATCATCAAGATGAATGGCGACTCCCGTCAGCGCATGTGTTGGCTTCAGAACCGCAGAGACCGGAGCGACAACGGGCCAACGCCCGATTGAGTCCGTCTCCACAGGCTCGGTGACCGAGGAGAGCCAGGATGCAATTTCCTGCCCAGAAGAACAAAGGACCGGCTCAACCAGCCGAGGATGAGCGCCAGGCACGGCTTGAGAAAACAGCCAGGCTCAAGCAGCTTCGCTCCTATGCTTCCTGGCTTTCGTCTGACCCAAACGCCCAACTTCACGATGAGATAGACTGTTCCGTGCTGATCGAAGGCGTGGGGCGACGCAGCATGGAGCCTTGGCTGATCGGCAGGTGACATACCCGGGCGGCGAGGTTTCCACCGCCAACGACGATCTGGTCGACAATTTGTTTGGCTAAAGCAGTTCACCGTTTCACGGAAACGGCGACCCGCTCTAACTCCTTGTTTTGACGCAATTCCGGACGGAAAACCGTTTCACACTTTTCCTGGAATTGCTCTAGCCGATCGGCCGCAACAGTGGCGACAGGCAGACTTCGCGTCAGTGACAGCAGCCTTGCTGCGCGCTCGTCCTGCACAGGCAGGACGAGGTGATCGGTACGTCCGCCTTGGCCAGCGCCGCTGCAAGGCTTGTCTGCAATGTCGGCAATTCATCGGTCTCGCCGCGCCGTTTCAGGCATTCCACAAGCCCGTGCAATGCCCAGACATTGTTCGGATGCTGGGCACAGCGCTGCACCGTGCCGCTCAGGCCCAGATCGTCGCGATAGACCTGTTCTGCTTCCTGCGCGTGACCCTGGTCGAGAAGCAGCGCCGCCAGCGCATGGCGCGGCGGGTGCATCCAGGCCCACGGCTCGGTGTAGGACAGATTGTCGTCAAGCTCGACCGCCTGCCGCAAATGGCCATACGCCTCCTCATGCCGGCCCTGGTGGTACGCGAGCTCGCCGTCGAGCAGGGCGGCACCGACAGCCAGCGAAGCTTGCGCCGGGTTGCTGAGGAAGCGCCGCTCGGGCGCAATGCCTTTCAGATGCCGATGGAACTCTTCGCGCTCACGTTCAGCCTCAGCGAAATGCTTGAGCGTCGCATGCGCCACACCCTTGGCGTAGCGCTGCATGGCCGCCGTCAGCACATAGAGGCCCGGCTCCTCGGTGACCGGTTCGTCGATGATCTCCTGCCAGCGGCCGAAGCGCACCTGCACATGCGATTTCATCGCATGGTAGCCTTCCACCGTCTGCGTGAGCTTTGGCCGGCCCTGGATGGCGACCACGTCGCGCGCGACCAGGCTGCGCACTCTGTCGGCCGCCCACAATGCAGGCTGGTACTGGCCCGACAACATGCAGGTGAACATCATCAGATGCAGATCGTGGCAGCAGCCGAGCAAATAATAGGTCGGCTCGTCGGCATAGGCGAGATAGAGGTCGTTGGCACGCACCGCCTTTTCGCTGGCGCGTTTTGCTTTCTCATACTCGCCGCACAGCACATAGATATGCCCCGGCATGTGGTTCATGTGCCCGGCATCGGGGCACATTTCGCCGAGCAGATCCGCTGACCGCATGCCGCGCTCCGGCATCGTGGACATTTCCAGAAGATGGATGTGCAGGTGGACGATCGCCGGATGTTGTGCTGCGCCGGCCTCATCGGCAAGCCGGATCGACCGCTCGCAGACGTCGAGCGCCTCGACGACATCGGAATTCGGCGCCGGCGCGCCGGTCTTGAGGTTCCACAGCCGCCGCACCGTGCGCATCATCAGTGCTTCGACCAGCAGGGCCATCACATCATGGTCATCGGGAAAGTCCCGATACACAAGCCGCATCGCGGCGGCATAGGCGTCATCCCAACGTTCGAATTCGTCCAGGCTCACCCGGTGTGGCTTCTGGAAGCGGGCGGCCAGCGCCTCGATCAGCCGCTTCTCGATCTTACTGGCGGCAGCCGCATTGGCCCGCGCCAGCTGGACATGCTCGAAGCAGCGCTTGGTCGCGCTGTCGGCTTCGGCCTCGCCATGCTCCTTCCAGGTCAAATTATAGAAAGGCCCGGCGGCATAGGCGATGCCCCAATGCACCATCGGACAGTCCGGATCTGTTTCGAGCGCCTTCTCAAAACACTTGATGCCTTCCTCATGGTTGAAGCCGTAGCACCAGTTAAGGCCAATATCGAACCAACGCTGGGTTTCTGTCGAGCGAGTGGAGATGGGGCGGCGGTAGGTGCCGAGGTCGAAGCGGTCCATGTGGTCTCATTCAATTCTGATTGCCAGCGAGCCAGCTCTGGTCAGACTCCTTCGCCATCAATGTGTGCCGAAACTGGCAGGCATGGCAAACGCAACGAGTGCCATCGCTGCTTGCATTTGGATACTACCGCCCTTAGCCGGTCTCTTCGGGCACCGTTTCATTTTGCCAGCCGGCTAGCTCAGGCAGGTCGTCAAGCCAGCTTTTCTCGGTCATCAAGGCATCGCCGGCCTGCGGAGCAGCCTCGGTGGCGTTTTGAATGAGCCAGTCCATCCACTTCCGATAGGCAGCCGGGGTCAACTCGGGCGGCAGCACCTTGGCCTTGGCCAGCATGCGTTTGCGGAAACTCACCTGCCTGCGGAGTTTCGTCGTCGTGAATTTGATGGTCTTGCCCTGATATTCGACCGTCCAGCGCCCGTCGCCGTGGCTGGCGAGCCTGTCGATGGCGAAGCCGCTATCCACCGGCCTATCCCGCCAAGGAAGCTCGACGGCATTCTTCCTCAGATCGAGTGCCCATCGCCTGTAGTTGGTCCCGGCACGCTGGGGCGGCAGCACCCCTGTCTGTTCGAGCATTTTCCTGCGGAAGGTCGGCTGCTTCTTAAGCTGGCCTGTCGTCAGCTCGATGCGATGCCCGCGGAATTCGACGTGCCAGCGGATCCTGCCATTGCCGAAATACTTGACCAGCCTGTCGATGACGAATTCGTCGTCGGAGAGCGTCACGCAGCCTTGGCTGATGCGTTCGAGAATGAATCGGCTGTCACTGACCATTACGCGTTTGCTCCATGCTCCTCGATGTAGCAGAGGCCGGGTGCCGGGAGTGGAGCGCGACCGGAATCGGCCTCGGCTTCATCGAAGGAAATCACGCAGCCGAGGCGGCCTACAGGAAGGCAGGGTAAGTGACGACACGGCGCGCGATGCGGCGAACGCCGGAATAAATATGCCGGCTCGTCGGATCGACTGGTGTTGCTGGCGGTGTCTTGAATTTCACGCTTGGCGCGTTCGACGGGGTCGCTGGTACAGCACTCCACTCGCTTAATCTGGTGCCATCTGGCAATTGGGGCCAATCCATTTATTTGCCGAAGTATCGAGTTCATTGTCCATGTCGGAGGCGCTGCATACAGGATACCGATCATCACCGCGCCGAGCCATACTTAAGGACTTATACCGGCGAAGGAGTGCATCGTGATCTTGGGGCTGTTGGCCTTGTCGCTGCGACGAAAGCTTCATCATGCAATTGGCAAAAGCATCCGTGCCTTGTTTAAAACCAAAGCCGGTACACTGCGCCTTGTCTTCCGCAGTCTGGGTTTGACTGGCATTCCCCTTGTCTGTCGTGCAGCCAACCAAGAAAGTAACGAACATCAGAAATCCGATGAAGACCAAAGCGCGCATTCCGTTCTTCCTTCGATAATTTCGATCCTTTGACGATCCTATAAATGTCACCCCGCCGCAACCCACCATAGCTGGGATCCCGTCAGGTGGTCGCCAGGGAGCATTTCACGATGATGAGCGTTGGTGATTGTCTTGATCGAGAGAAGAGGAGTGGCTGGGGAACCTGGATTCGAACCAGGACTAACGGAGTCAGAGTCCGTGGGTCTACCGTTAACCTATTCCCCAGCAGGCACGATCTTGAATATCACGATAAACGTGAAAACCGTGCGGGCCGAGCGGGCAAGCCGCTGTGAGCGCTGCCTTGTAGCCGCCAGCGGAAAATAGTCAAGCCTGCTCTGTGCTTCAATGGCACGTTTCGACAGGACGCCACACTTCAGATGCCGGCGCGCGGCGCCTAGTCCAATTCCAGCCTTCAAGGCTCCGTCCGGCTGAACTGCGAGCGTTCGAAGAACAACACCACGCCCAGGCCCAGAATCAGCGGGACGATCAGGTAGAACAGCCGGAACACCAGCAGCGCCGCCAGCACGCCGACCGGATCCATGTCTGACAGGCCGGCGAGGAACACCACCTCGAACACGCCGAGTCCGCCCGGCGCATGCGAGATCTGCGCGATCGAGAAGGAGACGAGGAAGACGCCCAGTATGACGAAGTAGCCGGGATTGTGGGCTGCGGGCAGGGCGAAGAAGATGATCGCGGCTGCGGCCAGCAGTTCGATCGGGCCGATCAGCAACTGCCGGGCGACGATCGGCAGCGCCGGATAATGCAGCTGAAAGCTGGCGATCTTCAGCGGGCGCAGATGCAGCCAGCTGCCGAAGACATAGGCGGCGACGAGCAGCAGCATCGCGATACCGGCCGCTTCGGACAGGCCATGATGGGCGATGCCGGAAAATCGGTCGAGTATCTCAGGCTCGAACACCAGAACGAGGCCCGAGGCCAAAATCGTCGACAGCACGAAGGTGATCCAGCAGACCGCCACCAGCACGCCGACATCCTGTCCGGTCAGGCCCCTGGTACCGTAGGCGCGGTAGCGGATGACGGCGCCCGAGAACACCGAACCGCCAATGTTGTGCGACAGCGCATAGGTGGTGAAGGAGCACAGCGTGACGAACAGCCACGACACGCGCTTGCCGATATGCAGAAGCGCGATGTGATCGTAGCCGGCGAGCGAGGCATAGGCGATGATCGAACTCAGCGCGGCAAGGATCCAGCCGCGGGTCGGAATGGCCGTGATACCGTCCCATACATCGTCGAGCGAAACGCCGCGCAGTTCGTGCCAGAGCAGCAGCAGCGAGAAGATCACCGCCGCGATACCGACGACCGGCCAGAAATAGCGTCTCCAGTTCATTGCCTGACTGCCATGCGTTGCGGGGTCCGCTTCCTTTTTTCGTGGCTGGTGGGAGGCCGGCTTTGCCGGATTCTTCCGCTCATTTCAGAAATGCCTCATCGAAGCCGGCTATTCAACCGCGAACCCTTGTCGCAGCGGCGGCCGGCAAGATTTGTCCGTGGGGCGCCCGAAAGAGATGCCGGCAGGCGTTGCGCCGGCAACTGCGGCGTGCGGATTCATCACGCGGCCGCGCCGGAACGGCGGTCAGCGGCCTGCCGGTAAAATTCGGCATGCGGCTCTTGGTGATCGGGCACGGCGCTGTTAGTCTGGCGACAACTTAAAACACTGAAGCGCCTGCTGCGTCCATCATAGGTTCGCGCGGCGCCGGAAGGAACGACAGTGGAAGACCACGATACCGGCGCCGGCGCGCCGGAGGTGGGCGTGTCCAGCGCTTCCCAGCGGTCGGCTGACCCGGGGAACGCAAGCTGGCAGCAACGCCGCCCGACGGAGCTCCGCTCGGCAGACGGGCAGGCGGGCGACGCACCCCACAAAGGCAAGCCCAAGAAGCGGCGCAAGCGAAGGCGCGGGCGCAAGGTTTTTGCGCGCGACGAAGCGCGTCCCGCGGAGAATCGATCGCCGGCGCTAGGCAAAACCGGTGCCCCGGCGGCGGAGGCCCACAGACCGGCGGAAGCGGTGGTCTCGCCCGCCGCTCTTGTGCCGCGGCCGGAACAAGGCGCCCGTCGGCCGCCGGTCCATGAGCTTCCGGTGTTTGCGGCGCTTGACCTCGGCACCAACAATTGCCGGCTGTTGGTCGCCGTGCCGACGCGGCATGGCCAGTTCCGCGTCATCGACGCCTTTTCGCGCATCGTCCGGCTGGGCGAGGGGCTCACCGCCAATGGCCGGCTCGGCCAGCCGGCGATGGACCGCGCGGTCGAGGCGCTGAAAATCTGCGGCGACAAATTGCGCAACCGCAAGATCAGAAAAGCCCGGCTGATCGCCACCGAGGCCTGCCGCACGGCCGAAAACGGCGTCGAATTCATCGACCGCGTCGAACGCGAGGCCGGCCTGAAACTCGAGATCATCGACCGCCAGACCGAGGCGCGGCTGGCGGTGTCCGGCTGCGGCTCGCTGGTCGAGCGCGACACCCAAGGCGTCGTGCTGTTCGATATTGGCGGTGGCTCGTCGGAAATCGCGCTCATCGATCTCGCCGGCCGCCGTTCGCCGAGGTTGGCCAATCATATCGTGTCGTGGACGTCGCTGCCGGTCGGCGTCGTCT
>NZ_RZQT01000151.1:0-12958 GCF_003998485.1 Mesorhizobium sp. M7A.F.Ca.CA.001.04.2.1 | reverse complement strand
GCCTGGTACGACGTCGCCTCGCAGATCAAGGCGGTGACCGAGGGCGGCATCGACCCGCGCAACTTCATCCTGTGCACCGACGACAGCCATTCCGGCACGCTGGTCCAGGAAGGCCATATGGACCGCGTGGTGCGCCACGCCATCCAACAGGGATTGAAACCGGTGACGGCGATCCAGATGGCGACGCTCAATACCGCCCAGCATTTCAAACTGGAGCGCGAGATCGGCTCGATCGCGCCGGGCCGGCTGGCCGACCTGCTGATCGTCTCGGATCTCGCCGCAATGACCATCGACGAGGTCTATGCACGCGGCGTCAGGGTGGCCAAGGGCGGCAAGCTCGAAATCGACATTCCGGCCTATGATTACCCCCGGACGGCGAAGAACACCGTCAAGCTCGGCAAGAAGTTGAAGGGCGACGACTTCGATATCGCCGCCCCCAAGGGCGCCAACGAGGTTCGGGTGCGTGTCATCGGCGTCATCGAGAACCAGGCGCCGACGCGCGCGCTGGAGGCAGATCTGCCGGTCGAGGACGGGCTGGTCGCAATGGACCGCCGCAACGACATCTGCCAGATCGCGCTGGTCGAGCGTCACAGGGGCACGGGCGGCGTCACCAACGCCTTCGTTTCGGGCTTCGGCTATATGGGCGACTGCGCCATGGCGTCCAGCGTGGCGCATGACGCCCACCACATCATCTGCGTCGGCACCAACAAGCAGGACATGGCGCTGGCGGTAAACCGTCTGGGCGCGGTCGGTGGCGGCGTCGTGCTGTTCTCCAAGGGCAAGGAACTGGCGCTGGTCGAAATGCCGATCGCAGGCCTGATGTCGGACGAACGGGCGGAAATCGTCGCGGCCAAGGCCGAGAAGCTCACCGAGGCGATGCGCAAGATGGGCTGTTCGCTGAACAACGCCTACATGCAGCACTCGCTGCTGGCGCTGGTCGTCATTCCGGAGCTCAGGATTTCGGACGTCGGCCTGATCGATGTGACGACATTCCAGAAGGTCGATCTGTTCGTCTAGGATTGTTGCTATTCAGGCCATGCCGGCCTGCAAGTAGCGATTTTCTGCGCTTCCGGTGCTCACGTACTTAAGTACGCTCCGCTCCGGTTCTCGAATCTCAACAATCCTAGGGCCAATGTCGCCCGCTGGCTCACCCGCCGGTGGCGATGGTCAGCACCTTGAACGGCGTGGTGATGACGATCTCTGCGACCGAGCCGACGGCCTTGCCGAGGCCCTGGCCGAGATTGTTGAGCTGTGTCGGGTCGGGTTCGTCCGAGGCGAGGCCCGCCGGCGCCCGCAGCCGGTCGCCGAGCAGTTGCACCAGCATCGGGTTGTCGGCGAATTTGGCGTGGTTGAGGCGGTCGCCGCCCTTGGCCTGGGAAAGATCGACCACCGACACGCCATAGCTGGCGAGGTCTGCAGCGTTGCCGTAGTCGCCGACGCGCGGCTTGTCGCCCGAGATCAGGGACGAGAGCTTGAGAGCCCGGTCATCCGCAGAGAGCAGGATGGCGAACGGCTTGTCGGGTTTGCCGTAGCGGATCATCTGCTTCTTGAAGACGTCGACATCGATGTCGGGCGAGGCCAGGATGACATAGCCCAGCTTGCCGCCGAGATCCCGGTCGCCGGTGATGGCAAGCTGGCGCAGCGCCTCCATGGTCACCCAGGTTCCCATCGAATGGGCGATGATGTCGATGCTCTTGACCTTTGTCTTGGCCAGCATCCGGAGCGTCGCCTCGAGGTCGTCGCGCGCTGCGTTGGCGCTTTCCTTGTCGTAGATGTAACCCGTGGTCTTGCCGCTCGAAGCCCAGGAGAACAGCACCGGGGTGCCGGGATATTTGGTGTCGTGGGCGATCTGCGTCAGCCGGTAGATGCCGTCGTCAAAACCGTTGTTGAAGCCGTGCACGAAAACCAGCGCACGGTCGCCGCGCATGGAAATGTCGGCGCCGACCGCTTTGGCGAACTGGGGCGCGCCCTCATAGAAAGTGACGTCCTTGGCGGTAAAATCCTTGGCAGGATTGCTGTTTGCCGATCCCTTGGCCCGCTCGATGGCGCCGACCTGATGGCTTTTGGGAACGGTGACGTCGACACGGGCAAAGCTGGTGGTCAGCGAGCGATCGCCGTCGTAAACCTGTCGCGGCTCTTTTGTTGCCCTCTGGCGGGTGGTGGCGACGAAGATTTCATGCGTGGCCGCGATGTCGGATGCGGGCACCGAGACCGTCGTCCTGTTGAGCAGGTCGTGCGTTTTCCCGCCAGCGCAGCCGGTGACAGCGAGCGCCAATGCAACGACGAGGTAGCTCTTCGAACGCACGGTCACACGCAGGCTCCCGCAAAAGGGGACGTCAAACGCGTGACGTCGCTGGCTATTCCGATAAGGCCAGAGACCGGCGCGGTCCAGTTCAAAGTGAATCCATACGTCCGCGATGCCGGGCAGGCATGGCCGCGAGACCGCACCTATTGGCCAAGCAGGCTGATGCGGTCGGTGACATCACGGTCGCTGGCAAAGCCGTCATCCTCGCGCAGCCGCTGGCCGATCATCTTCACCAGCGTCGGATTGTCGGCGAACTTCGTATGGTTGAAGCTGTCCGATCCCTTGACCTTGGACAGGTCGACGACCGTCACGCCATAAGAGGCAAGATCGGCGGCATCCTTGTAGTCGCCGACACGCGGCCGCGAACCGGCGATCAGGCCGGAGAGCCGCAGCGCACGGTCGTCGTCCGACAACAGCAGGATGAACGGCTTGTCGGGCTTGCCATAGCGCCGCATCTGGCTCTTGAACACGTCGACATCGATGTCGGGCGAGGCCAGCACCACGTCGCCGAGCTTACCGCCGAGATCGCGATCGCCGGTGATGGCCATCTGGCGCAGCGTTTCCATGGTGACCCAGGTTCCGAGCGAATGTGCGACGATGTCGATGCGCCGCGCGCCGGACTGCTCCAGCATCCTGAGCGTCACTTCCAGTTGGTCGCGGGCAGCGCTGGCGCTTTCCTTGTCATAGACATAGTCGGTGGTCCTGGCGCCCGATGCCCAGGAAAACAGCACTGGCGTGCCGGGATAGCCGGAATCATGGACGATCTGGGTCAGGCGATAGACGGCGGCATCGAAGCCGGTGTTGTAGCCATGCACGAAGACCATGACGCGGCCGCCGCGCGCCGCGATGTCGGCGTTGAGCGCGCTGGAGAATTTCGGCTGCGTGTCGTAGCCGACGACCTCGGAGGCCATGAAATATTTGGCCGGGTCGTCCGACTTGCCGCGCGAGCGGCGCTCGATCTGGCCGGTCTTGTGAAGCCCCGGAACGGTGACGTTGACGCGGGCATAGTTCAGCGTCGCCGACCGTTCGCCGTCGAAAACCTTGTTGGGATCGTCGGATTTCTTGCGCGTCGTGGCGATGAAGATCGAGTGGTTGCCGGCGATCTCCGTCACCGGCGCCGACACCATGGCGCTGCCAAGCAATTCCTGTGTTTGCTGGCCGGCGCAGCCGGCGACGAACAAGGCCAGGACAACGGTAAAAATCTTCTTCAAAGGCACGCCTGAATTTCCAACTCCGGCCGAAAGGCCTGTCTATCCTCACGATACCTCCCGGACAGGCAGAGTGCGGCAGAACTAAGTCCTGTCGAGTCGAAATGTGATCGGCGCCCCGCTGCGGCCATCGCAGTGTTGCGCGAAAGCCAAAATGGCGGGAAACGGCTGCGTGATGTGCGCAATGAGCGGCGTCGCCGCCGGCCCTCCAATCCCCGCGGAGATAGCGATTTCATACCGCCCGATGCGAGGGGGCATGAGAATGCACCCGCAAGTAGCTGAAAATATTTCGCAAAATTTCCGCCCGGAAGGACGTAAATGATGGACGATGGCGCTGGGGAGCCGGATATGTGATAGGCGGGCTCGCGCCGCACCTGGTCATGGCGCTCAACAACCGAACGTTCGCGACCCGATTAATGATAGAGATCCGCGGACAGCATGCAACGCAAGGTGATTTTCCCCAGGGGTGGTTTCCGATGAACAGTTTCTCTTCCCGCGTTGCTGCCGCTGCCGCCGCGATCCGCCAGATCTTCCCTGAAACGCCGCTACAGGAAAACGACTATCTGTCGAAAAAGACCGGTGCGCGGGTGCTGTTGAAGCGCGAGGATCTGTCGCCGGTCCGCTCCTACAAGATCCGCGGCGCCTTCAATTTCTTCCGCAAGACACTGGCGGCCGGCAACGAGGCCGAACTGTTCGTCTGCGCGTCCGCCGGCAACCACGCGCAGGGCTTTGCTTTCGTCTGCCGCCATTTCGGCAGGCGAGGCGTCGTGTTCATGCCGGTGACGACGCCGCAGCAGAAGATAGACAAGACCAGGCTGTTCGGCGGCGATTTCATCGAGATCAGACTGGTCGGCGATTTCTTCGACGATTGCTATCGCGCTGCCCTGGAATTCACCGACAGTTCCGGCGCCCATATGGTGCCGCCTTTCGATCACAAGGACATCATCGAGGGCCAGGCAACCGTCGCCTACGAGATCGCGGACCAGATGCCGGGCGCCCGCATGCCCGATATCGTCATGCTGCCGGTCGGCGGTGGCGGACTTGCCGCGGGCGTCACCCACTATTTCGCCGATCAGGGCAGGGAAGCACGCTTCGTCTTCTGCGAACCGGCAGGCGCGCCGAGCCTGCGCGAGAGCCTCGCGGCGGGGAAACGGCTCAAGCTCGCCAAGGTCGACAATTTCGTCGATGGCGCCGCGGTGGCCGAGATCGGCCGCGAGCCGTTGCGTCATCTCAAGGATTTTCCGGCCGACACGGTGCGGCTAATCCCGGAAAACAGGCTCTGCGCCACCATGATCGAGATGCTCAATGTCGAAGGCGTCGTGCTGGAGCCGGCCGGCGCGCTGGCGATCGATGCGCTCAAGGATTTCTCCAAGAAGGAGATCAGGGGCAAGACCATCGTTGCCGTGGTTTCGGGCGGCAATTTCGATTTCGAGCGGCTGCCGGACGTCAAGGAACGGGCGTTGCGCTTCGAGGGTCTGAAGAAATACTTCATCATCCGTTTTCCGCAGCGGCCGGGCGCGCTGCGCGATTTCCTCGAACTGCTCGGACCCGACGACGACATCGCCCGTTTCGAATATCTGAAGAAATCGGCGCGCAATTTTGGTTCGGTGCTGATCGGCATCGAAACCAGGGACCGTCGCAATTTCGATCTGCTCAAGGCGAAGTTCGAGGCCGAGGGCGTTCAGTATCAGGACATCACCGACAACGAGACACTGGCCGGGTTCATCATATGAGCGATCGAATGGTTGATCCGGGAAAAATCTTCGTCGCGCTGTTTTCCGGCATCAATGTCGGCGGCAACCGCATCGTCAAGATGGCGGAGCTGCGGTCGTTTTTCGAGGGCCTCGGCTTTTCCGACGTCGCCACCTACGTGCAGAGCGGCAATGCCGTGTTCCGGGCGAAGAAAGGCGACGCGGCGGCACTGGCGAACCTGCTCGAAGCAGCCTTCGAGACGAAATGGGGGTTCCATTCGCGCATCATGGTGCGCGATCTCTCCTGGTTCGAGAAGCTGGTGCGCGAAAATCCCTATCCGGAAATTGCCGCGGACCACACGAAGCTGCACGCCTATGTGCTGGAACGCGAGCCGACCGCCGATGAGGTGGCGCGGCTGACCGAAAAGTGCACCGGCCCCGAACGCTTCGAGATCAAGGGCGATGTGCTCTACCTCAGCGCACCGAATGGGCTGGGCAAATCGGTGTTTGCCGGGCTGATCCCGCGCACGCTGAAAGTGCCGGGCACCGCGCGCAATTGGCGCTCGGTGCAGGCGCTGCTGGAGATGGCCGCACACGCCGGTGAGAAGTAGTTCGCCGGCTAGGCGGAAGTTGGTTTCCAGTCGAAGGTCAGTTCTTCGCGGAAAGCAAAGCGCTTGATGTGATCGGCGACAACGCTTTCCAGGCGCTCGATCGATCCTGCTTCGTCAGTCGACACCGTGACATGCAGCGCTGCGGCATCGGCATCCATGACGGTACGGCCCATTGAGAGATCGATGGTGCCATGGGTGGGATCGAACTCGACCGGGAATTTGTGTGCCCAGTGCTTGCACAACTGCTGCAGGTAGCGGCTGGCATGTTCGGTGGCGACGTCGGCATGGCTGGTCGGCATGAATTCTCCTGGGCAAGCGCCTTTTGCATGGCTGGGCGCCGGCCCAAGCCTGGCGCCTCAGCCAGACAGATAGGCGCCGCCCCTGAAAAACCAAACGGTAGCGGGCTCATCAGCCTGGCATTGTCCGCTCAAGACAGCGTGATCGGCTACCAGCTTCCGGTGTTCGCCATCGAAGCCCAAGGCTCGGCCTTGGCCTTGGCCGGGCCTTTCTGCAAAAGCTCGATCGAGATGCCGTCCGGCGACTTGACGAAAGCCATGTTGCCGTCGCGCGGCGGCCGGTTGATGATGACGCCATTGTCCATCAGATGCTGGCAGGTGGCGTAGATGTCGTCGACCTCATAAGCGAGGTGGCCGAAATTGCGCCCCCCCTTGTAGTCTTCGGGATCCCAATTGTAGGTCAGTTCGACCAGCGGTGCCTTTTCATTGATGCCGCTCTCCTCGTCTTCCGGTGCGGCGAGGAAGATCAGCGTGAAGCGGCCCTGCTCGTTTTCGTAGCGGCGCACTTCCTTGAGGCCGAGCTTATTGCAGTAGAAGTCGAGCGAGGCATCGACGTCGGCGACGCGGATCATGGTGTGCAGATAGCGCATGTGATTTCCTCGATAAATTGCGTTGCGGCGCAACATAGGGTCGGCCCTGTCAAAGGGCAATCGTGCGGCGGTGCGCAATGCCGGCAAAGAACAAATCCGGTATTGCCCCAATGAACCGTGAAAAAAGGCACGGCAGGTCTTGCACACACCGGAAGCCGCAGTGTTAATCTGTTGGCAAGAATCAGTTGCGGTGTTCTTGAAAAGAGGGGGCATTCTTATGGGGGAAAAGGCCTCTTTCATGGGGCGGGACGGAACCCTTGGCGACGCCTTGCAGCGTGACGAAGGCGGCGACGCTTCTGATCTGCTCGAAGTAGCCGGCGCCATCAAGTGGTTCGATGTGGCCAAGGGTTATGGTTTCATCCTCCCGGATGACGGCATCTCGGGCGACATCCTCCTTCATGTGACATGTCTTCGAAGAGACGGCTTTCAGACGGCGCTGGAAGGCGCACGCGTGGTCTGCCTCGTCAAGCATGGCGAGCGCGGATTGCAGGCCTTCCGTGTGCTCTCCATGGATGTCACCACCGCGGTCCATCCGGCCGAGATGCAGGAGCAGCGCACCCATGTCGCGGTGACGCCGGAGAGCGGTCTCGAACGCGCCTTGGTGAAATGGTTCAACCGCACCAAGGGGTTTGGTTTTCTCACCCGCGGCGAGGGTACCGAGGACATCTTCGTCCATATGGAGACCTTGCGCCGTTACGGTGTCACCGAGCTTCGGCCCGGACAGGTCGTGCTGGTTCGTTTCGGGCGCGGCGACAAAGGCCTTATGGCCGCCGAAATTCACCCCGATATGGGGACCTTGCCGGTCTCGCACTAGGGCGTTTCCGGCCGAGGATCTCGAATGGCTTACAGGAACTGGCTGACCGCGGGCGCGATGTGCGCGATTGCCTTCATCGCCGCCGCCGGTGGTTACTTCTATTCCGAAAAGCCGACCTCGGCGGACAGCCGGGCGATGATCCTTCCGGCCGATCCGGCGCCATTGGTCGTGATGACGAAAGGCGGTGACCGCTCTTTCTCCATCGAAGTCGCCGACACCGCCGCGGAGCGCGAGGCTGGCTTGATGTATCGCCAGGACATGGCGGACAACCACGGCATGCTGTTCGTCTTCGAGGTCCAGCAGCAGGTTGGCTTCTGGATGCACAACACCCCGATGCCGCTTGATCTGATTTTTGTCGGCCAGGATGGCAAGATCCGGGCGGTCAAGCACGGCGAGCCGCAATCAGACGCCGTCATTTCGCCTGGTGTACCGGTGCGCTTCGTGCTTGAGCTCAAGGCCGGCACTGCCGCCAGGAACGGCATCGAATATGGCGACCTTTTGCGCCATCCGGCTGTGGGCACGGTGTCCGGCCCCGGCATGCCACCAGCCGACAATGGCGATGCGCCAAATGGCGGTGGCGGTTGAGCACACAGGCGGGATCGCAGATGCAGTCTTTCACCCATGACGGCTTCGACCTTGCCTTCCTCGACCGCCAGCCAGCATCGGGGGAGGGCGATCCGGTGCTGATGATCCACGGCTTCGCTTCGAGCCACTATGTCAACTGGGTGTCGCCCGGCTGGTTCAAGACGCTGAACGATGCCGGTTACCGCGCCATCGCCTTTGACAATCGCGGCCACGGCGCGTCGTCCAAGAGCTATGATGAGGCCGACTATACGCCGGTCAAGATGGCCTCCGATGCCACTGCCTTGCTCGACCATCTCGGCATCGAGCGCGCCCACGTCATGGGTTATTCGATGGGCGCGCGCATCGCGGCGTTCATGGCGCTGTCCGATCCGGACAAGGTGGCGACGCTGGTCTTCGGCGGCCTCGGCATCGGCATGATCGACGGTGTCGGCGATTGGGACCCGATCGCCGACGCGCTGCTTGCCGAAGATCCGGCCGCGACCAGCCATCCGCGCGGCCGGTCGTTTCGCGCCTTTGCCGACCAGACCCGCAGCGATCGCCGTGCCTTGGCGGCTTGCATCGCCAAATCGCGCGAATTGCTGAGCGAGCAGGATGTTGCCCGCATCGCCCAGCCGACGCTGGTCGCCGTCGGAACCACCGACGACATAGGCGGCTCGCCCGATGAGCTTGCAGCGTTGATGCCGAACGCCAGCGCTTTTCATATCGAGGGCCGGGACCATATGCTGGCCGTCGGGGACAAGACCTTCAAGCAGCGCGTGCTGGAGTTCTATGCCGAAAATCCGCTCTGAGCGGAGGGCCAGGGCAGCGAGAAGCAGTGCCGTAGTCGGGGACGAGGCTGCTTGGCATCGTGATAGGCGCCTATCCTGATTGTCCTTAGCCGTTTGCAAGGGCCGCCAGCGATCGCGCGATGTTTTCCCGGGCCTGCGGTTCGAAGCGCTGGCGAAACTCTTGCGTGTGGAAGATATGCGGGCGGGCGAGGAAACTCTTCAAGACCGTACTGCGTCCGGCTCGCCACATCGGCTCCTCCACCCAGTGGTACTCGCGCCGCACGGCGCGCTCATAGGCGTCGAAGGCGTCCGGTGCGGCACCCAGGATCGACAGGTCCATATCCAGGAAAAGACTTGCGTCCTGTGTGGCCGTCGCGTCGTCGAACGGCGGCACCTGGTGCGTGGCGGTGGCGACGATCATTGCCGAGATGCGGTCGAGACGTGAAGGAGCTGCGCGGCCCGCCAGCTTTTTCTCGGCAAGGGCGGCACTTTGCGCCTCATTGTCCTTGGCCTTGCTGTCATAGACGGCATCGTGGAACCAGATCGCCGCTTCGATCGCCTCGGGATCGGCGAGCAACCTTCGATAGTCGCCAGCCAGCGCCAGCATCGCCTCGATATGGGCAAGGTTGTGGTAGTGGCGGCCCTGTGCCCGGTAGAGCCCTGAGAGCTCGCTTTTCAGCGCGTCGTCGATCAAGGGTTCGTTTTCCATGGCTGCTTGAATTCCCGCGAACCAAATCCATTTGACAAAGCACTAAGGAAAATTGAGTTCAATCGTGCTATGATCTGGCTTATATGTGCGGCCAGGCAGCAGGCAAGCACAACAGGCAAGCCAGGCAGGACGCAGGACGAGACGGCGATGAACAGCATCAGCATTTCCCGACACAGCGCATTGAAGCCGGTCGATCCGATCTGGCGTTCGATCCGCGACGAGGCCATGGAGGCTGTCAACCGCGACCCGCTGCTCGCTGCATTCCTCTATTCGACCATCCTCAACCAGGACAGCCTGGAAGAAGCAGTCATTCATCGGCTGGCCGAGCGGCTGGCGCACCAGGACATCGGCTCCGATCTCATCCGCCAGACCTTCAAGTCCATGCTGGCCGACGACAAGGAGTGGCCGACGACGGTACGTGTCGACATCCAGGCCTATTACGATCGCGATCCTGCCTGCGACCGCTTCATCATGCCGGTGCTCTATTTCAAGGGGTTCCACGCCATCCAGACGCATCGGCTGGCGCATTGGCTGTGGAACCAGGGGCGCAAGGATTTCGCGCTCTATCTGCAGAGCCGCTCGTCCTCGGTCTTCCAGACCGACATCAACCCGGCCGCCCGCATCGGCAAGGGCATCTTCATCGACCACGCAACCGGCCTCGTGGTCGGCGAGACCGCGGTCATCGAGGATGACGTGTCGATCCTGCATGGCGTGACGCTGGGCGGCACCGGCAAGGCCGGCGGCGACCGCCACCCCAAGATCCGCTACGGCGTGCTGATCGGCGCCGGCGCCAAGATACTCGGCAACATCGAAATCGGCCATTGCTCGAAGATAGCGGCCGGCTCGGTGGTGCTGTCGCCCGTACCGCACAACAAGACGGTTGCCGGCGTGCCGGCCCGCGTCGTCGGCGAGACCGGCTGCGATCAGCCGTCGCGCCAGATGGACCAGCTTTTGCCGTCGCAGACGATGGATCAGGTCGTCAGTTTCGACATCTGATCGTCATATGTCCGCTGCCTGAGGCCGTGGGCAGACATGGGCGATTGTTCTCGCCCAAGGTCTTTTGAGATTCAGGTCAGGCCGAGCCGAAAATGGTGGGTTCCGAGAACCGGAGCGGAGCGTACGTTTGGGTACGTGAGCACAGTTCTACCGCGACGCGGTAGAACGGGGAAGCGCAGGAAACCGCCATTTGCAGGCCGGCCTCACGTGAATATCAACAGACCTTAATCAGGCCGCTTGCCTTTACATCGCCATTGTCGACGTGCCAGAAGCGCGTTCGAACGAGCAAGCCCGATGATCGGAGAAGACTGTTGAAGCCGGACGAAATCAGAAAGCTGGACGCCTATTTCAAGCGCGTCTTCCAAAACCCCAAGCTCGAGGTCAAGGCGCGGCCGCGCAAGGACGATTCGGCCGAGGTCTATGTCGGCGACGAATTCCTCGGCATCGTCTTCAAGGACGAGGACGACGGCGACTACAATTTTTCGATGGCGATTCTCGACATCGATCTGGCCTGAGCCAGAAAATCTTGCGGTCGGCCGGCTTCATGCAGCCGGCCAGCCGGGTTCCCTTGAAGGGTTCTTAACGTCCCGCCTTCAGAACGCGCCCGGCTTCAGTGGCGATTGCTGCATCGAGCGCCTGCCAATCGCCCAGAAACTCCCTTGGGAAGCGATAGGTGAGGCTGAGTTCGTCGCCGACCTGGATGTCGCGCTCGCAAGGCGCCAGCGATTGGTCGGCACTCGGCCCGCTCAGGCAACGGGCCACGAACGGCTCCTTGCCGGGGCGATTGCCGACAACCAGCACCTCGTTCAGATAGCCTGATTTCTCGTTGAAACCATAAATCATCGTGCCGCCAGGCCCGGCAGTGCCGGGTCGGGTGATCAGCGCGCTGTAGATCGGCGCGAAGCGGCCGCTCATGTCACGCGACATCATCTGCTGTTCGAAGGACAGGAAGACGATGCTTTTGGCTGTCCCCGTATGGTTAAAATCATCCCGCGCGGCCTCGCTGTAGCCGTCCATCTGGGGATAGCGCAGATAGAGGTCGAGCCGCGAGGCGATGCCGTCGCGCCGGGCCTGGGCGAAACGGATGGCATTGGCCGGGACCGTGATGACATTGTTGCCGATCACCACCTGGTGGGCTGTTGCGTCGTCGGTGTATCCGGCCATGGCGATCGAATGGCCGAACCATTTGCCGGCAAGGCTGATCGCCACCGACAACAGGGCGAGCGCCGCGAACCCGTAGAGCACCCGCTTCATCAGCGTGGAATCGACCACGGTAAGTTCGTTGGCGAGCGCTGCCTGCTTCATCTCAGTCCTCGGATCTCGGGCGGCCCGTCCGCCTCCAGTGTCCCCGGGCGGCACACATCGCACGGCACGGCTCTTGCAGCCTGCATGGAACGACTGTGCAATTTCATGGTAAACGGAAAGTTAAGATGGGACCGCTGGAACTCACACTCTTTGCTTTTGCCGTCGGGTTGACGGCCTGCGGGCTGGCCGGATCGGCCATGGAACTGGCGTCGGGCCGCAAGGTCGCCTTCGCCGAACCCTATGTGTCGCCGTCACATGTCTTGCGCTCGCTGCTCGCCACCGCCTGTGCCGGACCCTTCATGCTGGTCAACGATGCCATCGATGCCCGGCGTCAGCACCGCATTTCAACGTTGGCGCTGATGTCCTGCGGCTGCACGGCAATTGCGTGGACCTTGGCGCTGGGCGTCGTCGTGCTTGCCATTGCCTCATGGACGGTCCGTCTCCTAGGGTCCGAGATGCCAGGCTGAGACGATTCGGAGACCAGAAATGCCGCTTTATGCGATCGATGGAACAGAGCCCAGCTTCGCCGATGCGGACTCGAACTGGATCGCACCCGATGCGACGCTGATCGGCGACGTCAGGGTCGGACGCAATGCCGGCTTCTGGTTCGGCGCCGTCATCCGCGGCGACAATGAGCCCATCGTCATCGGTGCCGACACCAATGTGCAGGAACATACGGTCATGCACACCGATCCCGGTTTCCCGCTGACGATCGGGGAGGGCTGCACGATCGGCCACCGCGCCTTGCTGCATGGCTGCACGATCGGCGACAACAGCCTGATCGGCATGGGCGCCATCGTGCTGAACGGCGCGAAAATCGGGAGGAATTGCCTGGTCGGCGCCGGTGCGCTGGTTACCGAGGGCAAGGAATTCCCGGACAATTCGCTGATCGTCGGCTCGCCCGCCAAGGCGATCAGGGTGCTGGACGACGCGGCCGTGGCAAGGTTGCGCGGCTCGGCGGCGCATTATGTCGCCAACGGCAAGCGCTTCAAGGCGGGGTTGAAGAAGGTTTTCGAACGGCCATAGCCAGAAATGGCGGAGCCGGCCCGGGGACGGGGCCGGGCCCTTTTACCCGGGCGTT
>NZ_RZQT01000150.1:0-13247 GCF_003998485.1 Mesorhizobium sp. M7A.F.Ca.CA.001.04.2.1 | reverse complement strand
CACCACTGGTGCCCGGTCACCCTGATTGTCAGCGCAGCCTCCGAGCCGATCGCAGCCAGCGTCCTGTTGGCGAAAAAGCTTAGCAGCGTCAGTCCGATCAGGATGATGGTGGTCACTCCGACGGCGGACACGACCACGCGCATCTTGCCGCGTTCGGCCGCTTCGTCGAGTAGGAGGGGTTCATCGCCGGAACGCGATCGCATGACCAGCGGTGCTGCGAGAGCGATCATCACCAGCGCCCAAACAACCGCGCAAAGCGCGGTAAAGAACCAGATGAGCCAGGCCAGCTCGCCGGCTGCGGGGCCCTTCGGGTCAAGCGCCGACTGCCAGCCTGCGCATCCCTGCAGAAACAGGACACAGAAGGCGAAGGCCATCGAGGCCGGGCGCTTCACGGTGATTTGCCCAGTGTCGCGGCATCCGGCAGGCGGTTTTCCGAGGGATGCACCATCATATCGTCATTGCGTTGCGGCGCGGCGGAAGACGGCGCGTTGCCGCCCAGTGCGCGCACGAAGGCCGCCAGCTCCCATATCTGGTCGTCGGGTATCTTCTGGCCGAAGCTTGGCATCCCGTTGGGCCTGCCGTCGCGGATCGTGGCGTGGATGCTTTCCATCGAGCTGCCGTAGATCCACTTCTCGTCCATGAGCGCCGGACCCATGCCGCCACCGCCATTGGCATGGCAGCCCGAGCAGTTGAACCAGCCGAACAGGCGTTTGCCCTCGCTCATGTGGAAGGCGTTGGCCTCGAAGCTCGCCGCTTTGTTGTCGGTGGGGGAGGGTCGCTGTCCGCCCGGCTCCAACGTGGTCACAGGCGTCGGCTGCTCACCTGAGCCGAGCGCCGATTGCGGTCGCGTGTCGCGCTCCTCGCGCTGGCAGGCGACCAGGGCCAGTGTCAAGGGCAGCAACATCGCCAGAGCGCGACTCATAGGGCCGGTCTCCCGGCCATGTCCAGACGCGGTACGCCGTATCGCGCCAGAACCGCGTCGATCTCGGCCTTGTGTCGGGCAAGCGCGCTATTCACATCGCCACGCAGCGCATCGTCCTCGCGTCGAACACCCATTGAGATGTCGTACATCAGCGGCAGTTGCGGTCCATCGATGCGAGGCGTGACCGGCGTGATCCGGAGCGGCACCTTTTGCCTCTGCGCGAAATAGCCGGCGAGCGGACCCCAGACCACGGCAAGGTCGATCTCGCCGTTCGCGACAGCTTCGACGATGCGCGCCGGCGGGTTGGGAGCAGAGTAGTCGCCATAGACGGGGTAGCCGATGAGGTGCCCGACAATGCCGCGGCGGCCAAGCGCCTGGACAGGCGGCGAGTTGGCGCCATCGTCGCCGATGAGCTGAACACCGATGCGCAATTCTTGCAACCGCGGGTCGTTGAAGGACGTCACGTCCGGGCCGTCCTGGCGGGTCACGAAGACATAGGACGAACGGTAGTAAGGCGTGGTGGTGCGCAGCATTTCGAGATTGGCAGGCGTGCCGGGCACGAGATCGCAAAGGCCTGCCTTCAGCGTGTTGCGGATGAAGCCACGGCGCTGCGCCCACCAGGTATACGTCAGCTTGGCGCCAAGATCAGTGGCGACAATTTCCGCGATCCTGTTCTCGAAGCCTTGACCGGCCGCATTGGAAAACGGCATGTTGTTCGGGTCGGCGCACACTCTCAATTCACGTGCGTTGGCAACAGCCGGAAAGAGCAACAAGGCGAGCCCGGCCATGCCGATCGCCACCCGTTGGAACGCCTTTCGCGCCGGACGTACGGTCAAGTTCAATCCATCAAGGCAGCCGGAACACATAAAGCGTGCCTCCCGCCGTGGTAGCGTTCTTCAGATCCTTCATCGCGTTGACGAAGCCAAGTGCCGCGGTGGCATCGCGTGGGTCTAAGTCGCCCGAAACGATGGCGCCGGCCCAGCCACCGACGCCTGACAGAATTGCGACATACTGGTGCCCATCGGGGCCGCGATAGGTTATTGGCTGGCCGATGATGCCGGACGATGTCTTGAACTGCCAAAGCAGATCGCCGGTCCTGGCGCTGACCGCCTTGAACCAGCCTTCCATGGTCCCGTAAAAGACGACATCGCCGGCAGTGACGACGGTGCCGCTCCATACCGGAAAGTTCTCCTTCAGGACCCAGGCCGGCTTGGCGGCGGCAACATCCCAGGCGGTAAAAGCACCACGATTGCCGCCCGGCCCGGGGATCATGCGTACGTTCATGCCGACATAGGGCGTGCCTGCGATGTAGTTTACCTCGACGCCTTCTTCATCCATGCAGAGATTGTTGTGGGGGATGTAGAGCAGGCCGGTCCTCGGCGAAAACGCCGATGGCTGCCAGTCCTTGAGGCCGGATGCCGTCGGACAAATGTCTCGGACCACCTTGCCGGTGCCGGTTCTCTTGTCAGGGTTTGCAATCAGGCGGCCGGTCTTCAGATCGACGCCTTTGCTGGAATTGACCGGGCCATAGGCTGTGGCCGATAGCACCTCTCCAGTGGTCCGATCGAGGATATAGAGGTAGCCGTTGCGTTCCGGTCGGACAAGGACCTTGCGCGGCTTGCCTTGCCAGGTCATGTCCAGAAGGATCTGCTCGTTGATGCCGTCATAGTCATGGAGGTCATGCGGGCTCCACTGATAGAACCACTTCGCCGCTCCGGTATCGGCGTCACGCGCGAAAATACCGGACGTCCATTTGTTGTCGCCTGGCCGCAAATCCGGATTCCACGGTCCTGGATTGCCTGTGCCGTGGAAGATCAGGTTCAAGTCCGGATCGTAGGAGATCCAGCCCCACATATTGCCGCCGCCGATCTTCCAGGCTTCCGGTGGCCATGTCGTCACGCCAAGGTCTGTGCCCCTGTCCATGTCGTAGTGGGGCTTGAAGTCCGGGCCGATCAGCACATCCTTGTCGGGTCCAGTGCCATAAGCCGTCCAGACAACATGCCCGTCTCCGGCATCCAGCGCCTTGACCCAGCCGCGGACGCCCATTTCGCCGCCGGAATTGCCGACCAGAACTTTGCCCTTCACCACCAGCGGAGCCATGGTGATGGTCTCGCCGATATTGATGTTGCCGACATGAGTGTTCCAGATCGGCTTGCCCGTATTGGCATCGAGCGCGATCGTGTGGCCGTCCAGCGTGTTGAAGAAGATGCGTCCGTTGGCGAAGGCCGCTCCGCGGTTGACGACATCGCAGCAGGCCACTCCTTGTGCCGCCGGCTCGGGGTTGGGCTCGTTCTTCCACTTCATCGGCGCGCCGGGCCTGGAAAGGTCGAGCGCGTAGACGATGTTGGGAAAGGGCGTGACGATGTACATGTTGTTGCCGACGACCAGCGGCGCTGCTTCCTGGCCCTTGTTTACGCCGGTCGAGAAGGTGAAGGCGACCTGCAGGTTCTTGACGTTGCCTTCGTTGATCTCGCTGAGTTCGCTGAAGCGGGTCGACGCGTAGTTCTTGGCCGGCATTGTCCATTGCCCGTCATCGGGTGGCGCCGCGGCGGCGGGCGGCGCGATAGCCGCCGCCGATGCGGGCTCCGAGGCACCGCTCAGAAACAGGCCGCATGCCAGCAGCATCACCGAGAGTATGCCCGTGCGAAAGGAATTCTCGGTCGCCAATGCGCGGGCGCCTTGTCCTGCGTCAACGCGCGCTGGTGGCGGGTGCAGCATGCCTTTCATTTGTGGATCGAGCCTCCCACGCCGGCGCCGAGCTCCGCCGCGATGTCAGCCTCGGTGCCGGCACAAAGCGGATGGCCCCAGCCCGAGGCGCTTTTGCCGCCGGGATCGACATCGTAGACGATGGCGTCCTTGCGATTGGGATTGACCCCGGCGGGAACCTTGTCGAGGCCAAGCGCCGCGCGAACACGCCAGGCGACATTGTGATCGGCGCATGAGGAATCTCCTGAGACCCCGAGGCCTCCGACGATGCTCTTGCCGTCATAGAGGGCAAGCCCGCCGCCAAACACGACGACGCCTCCGATTGGCTTGCCGACGAGAGGATCGCTGGCACTTCCAAACGTTTTGGGATCGCCCGCGTAGGCTGCGGCCTGGTTGACCGGGTTGGTCTCCTGCAAGCCGAAAAGCGGCCCGCCCGGCTGCGTCCCCGCGTAGAGATTGGCCGTCGATAGGGCCATTTGCGCCAGGCTGAGCCCATTGGCTGTATTGGCCTTCTCCGCCGCGACGAGGCGACTGCCTGGCCATTGCGAATCGGCGGTGGGACCGCTGAAAGCGATCGCGCACACCGCGCCGTCTCGAGCAACGACAGCGGCCCATTCGTTGGTCTCAAAGCCTCCGTTGGCAGGTCCGCCGCTTGCTTTCACATTGGCCTTGAGTGCGGCGAGCAGCTTATCGTGGTCGGCCGGGCAGGGCGCCTGTGCCATGGCTTGGCCCTGTGGGAACAGGCCACTCGTCAACAACACCAGACCAAAGGCTGATAGCAAACGCCGACAGCGATACATTGTCCTGCCCATTCGTTCGAGCATCAAAGAACCCCGGAGCATTCTGGCAGCCTGGAAAATGCGAAAATGAGTCCGTGGTCCAATGCCGTCGCTATTTAACTTGGGCGATGCAGCTATGTTCCTGCTTTTGCAAAAAATTGCGCAGCCGCGTGCGCCGATGCAAGGTTGCCGTCTGTCCGTGTCGCCGGCGCAATATCCGCGGCCGAGATCGTGGTACCTACTGTCATACGTGCATTGTGATGCAAACGACACCCGGCGAGAAGGAATAAACGTAGCCAAAACAGTCAGTTGACGGGCTGACTGATCCCTGCCCATTGTGCCGGCACCTATGAACGTTGCGCCAGCATTGCCAAGGCAACCTGTCGGCCCTTGGCAATGGGAGAAAACCTGCATGTCTTGAGGACTCGGGCACGCCTTTGCTTGGTCGAGGCTCGCCTACATCCAACCAGACGCCTCCAACTGCGGCGGTGTCACGGGCTGGCTGCGGGTGGCAGCACTTTCACGCAAGGCCAGGATTCCCATCTGGAGTCACGGAATGCAGGAACTTCCTGTCAGCCTGGTTCACATTTGCGCCTTTGCCCGCAGCGTCAGCCGATGGAACATGATGCCGGTCGCCGCCGTTGGAAGAGCTTGGAGGCGGCCGCATGCACCTTGTCCAGATCCTGCTTCCTCGTTCCGACAACGCGGGTGAGCCCTTCGCCAAGGAAGACTTCGATCGTGTGAAGGACGAACTCGCCAATACGTTCAAAGGTGTCACCGCGTATTTTCGGACGCCCGCGGAAGGGGTATGGAGGGAGGGAAAAGAGTCCGACATGGACGAGATTGTCATCTTCGAGGTGATGACGGAAGAAGTCGATCTGCCCGATTGGCGAAGGCGCCGAGCGGAGTTGGAGCGCCGTTTCCGGCAGGACGAGATCATCATCCGCTACCTACCGATGGCATTGGTCTAAAGGTCCAGGCGCCTCCGGGATTGGGTTTTGCCACCCTCCTTCCCGAGCTGAACTGCATTCGAAATCTGGAATGGCCTATTAGAGGTTTAATTACGATCCTTTGGACCTGCGTAATTCATTCAGTGGGTCTTCTGTAGGGCATAATATTGCGCATCGGTCGAATTAGAGAGGAAGGAAATATAACATACGTTCCATCAACCATTTAGAGTTTGTCGATGTTTGTACTGATGACACTGTTATTTTACTGGTTGCAAGCCTTGCGAGTCGACCTGACGGGGTCAGTCTGGACAGGACCGAACCGCCTGCTTCAAAGGGTTGACCGGAAATGGGCGCATTGTTGGCTGTCCAGTGACTACGCTCCTACGGCGTCGGTCATTTTTCTTTTGCTGCCGCCGATCGGTTCTGGCCGGTCGGCGCCGTTGTCTTCGCGTCTTTCGAATGCGCTGCTATTGCAGGACCCGCGCCAGTCGACTTGCGCATATCGCCGTTGCCAGCGGGGCCGGGCTTCTTGCCGAGTAGTCTTGAAACGAGCGTACCTAGATATCCCATTGATACCTCCCGTGAGATTCGCGTAGCGACGGGCCAGTCTTCACCTGGTGGGGCTACTACACGTTTTCGGCAGCCATGTTGACAGCCGATTCAGCGAGTTGTGTCAGCGCCTCGTCGGTCGCCTTTTCCTCTCCAACGGTTAAATTGAGGAGCGAAACAGCTTCATCCAGCCCCAGTTCGGAGGCCCAGGTCTTCAGTGTGCCATAGCGTGAGATTTCGTAGTGCTCCACAGCCTGGGCCGCAGCCAGCAGGCCGGCGTCCAGGGCAGGTGTGCCCTTATATTCCTCCATGATCTCGGCACCTTCATCGGTGATGCCCACAATAGCCGCACACGTCTTTCCCTGCGGCTTCTTGCCGATCACTTCGAAAACCTGTTCGAGCCGGGCAACGTGTTCTTTCGTTTCCTCGCGGTGCTTTTCGAACGCCGCCTTCAAATCTGGGCTTTGAGCGGCCTTTGCCATTTTCGGCAGCGTCGCAACGATCTTCTTTTCGGCGAAATAGATGTCCTTCAACGTGTCGTGGAAAAGTTCGTTCAGGCCCTTCGGTGATGCCTTCTTAGTGGGTGCCATCCTGTGTTCTCCCGTTCGCGCTCAAAAGCGAGGCGGAATAGCAACTCGATGCAGGGCAACTGGTTCCGGAGAGCGTTCTCTGATTGCAGTGAAATTGAACGCCACCATTTATTCAGGACAGCCATGACGCTCAAGACCTGTCTCCCAGCACCCGCCGCCCGACGCTCAGGTAGGCCTGGCTGCAACGGGGGAAGCATCGGCACGGGTGATCGACAAGCTTCCGTGAGTCCATAATCGTCATAGATCAGACGCTTCCGACTACTCACGACGGTAGCTTGCGAAGGGTCTTCCGCATTTGCACATGTTAACCGGCCATCATTCAATGTCTCATGTGCCGCAGAATGTCTTTAAGACGCGTTCATCCGGGCGTGGCGGGTCAGCATAGCGTTCCATTTCCGGCTGCTCATCGAAGGGCCGGCTGATGACCCTCAGAATCTCCTCGAAAGGTGTGAAGTCCCCGCCCAGCGCCGCCTGGATCATAGCCTCGATGCGATGGTTGCGAGGGATGAATTTGGGATTGACGGCATGCATGACCGCCCGGCGCGCGGCCGTGTCGGCAGCATCGCTTGCGATGCGCTGGCGCCAGCGCGCCGACCAAATATCGAATGCGCCTGGATCCTCAAACAACTGCCGCGCCCCGCCCTGATCGTCCGGGGCGGCGAGGTCGTCGCCCAGACGCCGGAAGGCGAGCGTAAAGTCGGCTTCGCTGCGAGCTAACACATCCAGAAAATCAGCCGCGAGCTGCAAGTCGCCTTCCGCCTCGGTCAGCAATCCGAGTTTTCTGCGGAAGCCGCGCTGCAACACAGTCTCATATGAGGACTGGAAAGACCCAAGCACCTCTTCGGCTTGAGAGACGGCTTCACTCTCGTCCGTGCTCATGAGCGGCAGCAGAGTCTCGGCAAAGCGTGCAAGATTCCATGTCGCCACATGAGGCTGGTTGGCATAGGCATAGCGGCCGACACGGTCGATCGAACTGAACACCGCGCTCGGGTCATAGGCGTCCACGAAGGCGCATGGGCCATAGTCGATCGTCTCGCCCGAGATCGTCATGTTGTCGGTGTTCATGACGCCATGGATGAAGCCGACCAGCATCCAGCGCGCCACCAGATCGGCCTGTGCAGCGACAACGGCCTCAAGCAAAGCGCGGTACGGCCGCGCTTGCCCGACCAGCTGCGGGAAATGGCGTTCAATGGCATAGTCGGCGAGGATCTTGAGGCCTCCGGTATCGTGGCGCGCAGCGAAATATTGGAAGGTGCCTATCCGGATATGGCTGGCCGCCACTCTTGTAAGGACAGCGCCGGGCAGCCGGACCTCGCGATAGACCGGGTCCCCGGTGAGCACAGCCGCCAAGGCTCGAGTCGTCGGAATGCCCAGCGCGGCCATTGCTTCGCTGACGACATACTCGCGCAGAACCGGGCCGACGGCTGCGCGGCCGTCGCCATTGCGCGAGAACCGCGTCGGTCCCGATCCCTTCAACTGGATGTCACGGCGAATGTCGTTAACGTCCACCACCTCGCCAAGCAGCAGAGCGCGCCCGTCGCCGAGCTGAGGCACGAAGTTTCCGAACTGGTGACCTGCATAGGCCAGGGCGATTGCCTGCAAGCCTTCCGGAAATCTATGGCCAGAGAGCATATCCAATCCATCCGGGCTGGTAAGCTGGTCGGCATCGAGCCCGAGTTCCTCCGCAAGTGGCCGGTTGAATCGGATCAGCCGGGGTTCGGACACCGGCTTCGGATCCGTGTGCGCGAAGAAGCGCTCGGGCAATTGCGCATAGCTGTTGTTGAGGGCGAGAAGCCGCATCTGAATGCCCTGAGTTTATTCGGCGGTCGCAGGTGCCGTCATGACAATCTGGCTCTGACGGGAAGGACCCAACAGCTCCCGTCTCGAGGAGGCTGTCTTCACTTGTCATATAGGACACAATCTCGCTGGTACCATTCGGATCCATCAGGCCGGCACCGGATAATCTTTGAACTACCCGCCTACGTCGCGTTTCGGGGCTACCGTGCGACGAAAGGCGACAGGCAAGCTGACCCCTTCTGCTGTCTCGACCACAGAAGGCCTTGTGGATCCATTGTCCATGACGACGATCTTGTCGGTCACCCTCATGGCCGTACTAGGCCGCAGGCGAAGGAAAAACTGTCGAGACTACGTTGCAGCTGGGGCACCTCCCGAATGGCGCGGACGTCAGGTTTATAATGATGCCCCGACGGTACGCTGGCCGCAACCCATACGCTCGCCGGGCGGATCCGTACGGGCATGTCATCAGCGAGATCAAAGAAGATACGGTCGCGTTCCCGCGTTTTTGATCCAAGCGATCGCGCGCCATTGGACACAATCACCCTAAAGGGGTCCTTTAATGCCATCCTTGGCGTCATAGCCGCTACGTTCGAGGAGAGCATGGCGGGCCCGAACCGAAGCCTTCCCTGGTGGAAGCCCTCATTGTCCCCAGCGCCGTTCAATCTGCTTGGGTTTCCTAGAAGCTTTTCGAACTTTCTGTCTTGCGGCTCCCGTCGAGATGCGGGCTCTTCTGGAGGAGGTCGGGGTGTTTTGGATCCGCTGTGGTGCAACCTTGATCCAAGCATTTATGGGGGTTCGAGTCGGTAGACCGCTACATCGCAAGGCCCACTATTGAGGGGGCGCTCTTTTGCTATCGTCGGCAAGCGTGACAGGGAATCGGGATCGAGCGTCACGGCGCTCGTCGAGGCTGGCATCCAGCTATATATCAATTGCCCTAAACCATTAAATATTGAGTCATTTATTCGTCGACATCACTGAATATCGACCGGTCCTGAGAAGGGCTGAAACGAATCTGCTGGGGTGCAGGCGGTACTGGTGTACTCGGTGAACGATCAGACATCTCTCTCCACCTCCAATCATCTTCGTCACGCTCCCTCTCTTCTTCTTCCTTCTTGCGAACGAGAGCGTCAACATTGGAGGATATCAATTTTGTCATCTCGTTGATTTCAGGAAAACCTTCGATTTCGTCAGAATAAAAATTCGCAAGGTAATTGAGGGTGACTTCGATGTCCTCGAAGTTTTCCTGCGGAGTTAGCTCGGAATCGGGATTGTCGCCCGTGTTTTCGATCTTGGTCATCAAGGCCGGAATAACTTCAGCCTTTATACGCTTGCTGAGCTTGACCAGAGCTAGTGGGCTGAGCAGCGCCAGGATATCTTCTCGGTCGAGGAAGGAAGCATCGCTTTCATGGATGAGATCCCTTTCAATCCGTCCACCCATCTCAATCCGCAGTTCTGCCGGAAGAATGCCGAAGGAGGCCGCGCGAGAATAGACGTTTATCTTCGGGTCATATGCAATCTCCCGACTCGCCCGGGCTATTCGCGAGAGTATTGCAGGATCTTTTTGCAGGACTTGGCGGAATACGTCGTCCGACGCTCTCTCCCACAAAAAATGGAAAAGAAGACGATTTATTCGGCTGCCGTCGTCCGGCGTCTCGACAAGGCGGTCCACCAATAGCGCATTCAAAGATCTGGGTATGATGACCGCATCTGGAATGCGCTCGACGCCGTCGCAAAGTACGTCCGATAATATGGTCTCCACGCCAACGCCACGAATGAACAACTCTCGCATTCCCTCAGCGTCTCGGAGAATCGCGGCCAGGGCATCGGACAAGGTTGGATGTTTGAAATTCCAATCGCGCCTTGTGCCATCCGCTACTTCAACAAGAAACGACTCCCTTAGTTCGTTAAGAGAGTCTGCGAGCGTTTCCCGAGACACGTCGTAGAAGCGGACCACAATTTCCTGGATTTCTGGAAGTGGACCGCTCACTGGCATTCTGCCCCGGTGCAAGAACACTAGCGTCAACGCCGATCTGTGTACCTTTGACAATTCACCAACCGTCTGAAGCAGAAAGGCCCGGTTCTCGCGTACAAATTTCAACAGAGAATCGAGAGATGCCGTTACATTTGCGGTGTATGCCCGGTCGCCTAATTGGCGCGCTATCTCTGGCGTGAATGTGGCCTCCTTTGACAGAACATCAAGGAATTTCTTTACCGTCAATTTCCACTGCTTTGACTGATTTCCGCATTTCACGTGATTGTACAATATTTGCCTACGCTCAAGCTCACTGAGGCGACCGACTTCGACTATCGCCGTGCTGTCACGAAAAAAAGGATGGTTTCGGGTACCCAATTTCGGCTTGGCGGCTTCGTAGATATGGCGACGTGATGTGAGAACGAAAGAATTTCCAGCAGCGGTAGCGGCCTGCAATTTCGGCATGATCGCAATCCAGTGATCGACGAAGTCCTCCCTTAGCTGGTTGGGGCCAAATGCGTCGTCAATCCAATAGAACCCACCGCCTTCTTCTGGATTCCAATTGTCCAGCAACTGTTTGGGTCCTTCGGCTTTGTAGCAGACATGGTTTGGGCTGTCGGCCGCGATCGTCGATAGAACTGCAGCGATCGTCGATTTGCCTGTTGCGGGATTACCTACAAGCATAACGATCTTATGCTTAGAGAGCACGCGAACCGCTCTTACATGCGGCTCAGTGGGGACGTAGGCGCGTAATGACGATGCCATATGTCCCAGAAGAGATTTCGTCTGTGCCGCACGACGCTCATCGAGGATCATCGAGAGATCACCTTGCTTCCGTGATTGCCATCGCCTGCGCCGCAGCCGCGGTCGCGCCTGCGGATGCACACTTCGGTTCTGGCATCGGCTTTTTTGGTCCGTTCGGCGGCTTCAGCCCGTTCGGCGGCGGCCCGTTTTACGGCGGTGGCCCCTTCTACGGCAGAGGTCCGTTTTACGACTATAGCGGCCGCTACTACGGCCCCCGCTATCCTGGCTACGTGGCCCGCTACCCGCATCGCTACTATTTCCGGCATCGTCACCATTGCCGCGTGAAGTGGGTTAGGCACTGGCACCATCACCACCGGGTGCTGGAACGCGTTCAGGTTTGCCGGTACTGACAAGCCGGATTGGCCTACCGCCCGTCTTTGGCCTTGGCATAAGCATTCGCCTGCCCCATGCCCGAATGCTTCTAAGCCACCTCGTCCCCCGGTCGGGTCGGATGCTGTCGATTTAGCAGGATAGACAAGGCCGTGATGATCTGAGGTATCGCAAACGGCTTGCTGATCATTATGCTTTCCGGAACGCCTTCAGCACTCCAATAGGGCGCGCCATCGCCGCTGATGTAAATCACGGGGATGGCGGGGTTCACTCCCCGAAGATCTCTGGCCAACTGCCACCCGTTTTTACCAGGACCAAGTCGAATATCCGTAATCAAGCTGCTAACCGGCGCTTCGTCAAACGCCTTTATAGCCGCTTCGGCTGTTGTCACCCCGATAACCCGGAAACCAGCCTCTTCCAAAGCCGTCTCAAGGTCCAGCAGGATTAGTGGCTCGTCTTCAACGACCAGAACCGGGATTTCGTCCATTCCCCACTTAGCACAGCCCCTGTTGCAGGCGCAACTTCACTTTAGCCACAGCTAATAAACGAGCAGAAGCATACGCCTGTGCTTAGGGCACTGGAAGCAGGTGGCTTGGTCAGCGCCCGTCCTTAGCCATGGCGTAAGGATTCGAAACGCCCATGCCGGAATGCTTCGTCGGGTCGAGCGTGTAGCTGAAACCGACGCTTCGCTGTTCGCAATTCGAGCAGCGCATCTTAGGCGCGAGATCAGCGGCCATCGCTGGCGCATCAGCGCCGCACCGCTCGCGCAGCGCCTCCAGGTCGAGCGTGCGGGAATGATTGCAGCGGGCGCAATGCGCCGTCACCCGCATGCCGCTTTCGATCAATGAACCAAACGTCCATCCCATGGCGTGAACGTAGCAAGAGCGGGAGCGGCGATCAACGATATCTCAAAGTGGCCGGCGCCCTTTGGCGGGGTGCTTCGGAGATGGACGCCGGCCTGGCGGGCGGGGTTGGCACGCCACAGGATGGTGGTCGACACGGTCAGATACCAAGCGACGGTGACAGAACCGTGCCGACCAATCTGGGCACGAGGGTGGGCCTAGTGCCCAAACTTTACGCTACTCGCAAAACGACAGCGCAGCAATTAAACCTCATGGACTAGTTCGCGCAGTACGATCTTCGAACAGCCGGAACTATTCTTATTGGCACAGTGGCGGTCGATTCTCAGGATGTAGCCGCCCTAATTGCGACCCGTCGTGCTTGGCCAACGCGTCGGGTTCTGCGCGTGTCATCCCTTTGCAACCATTTTAGCTTAATCTAATTTAACCTCGGTCAGTCCGAGTTCGCGTATGTTGAAGTTCATCCGGCCAATGTTCCCCACGCTTGTCGAGGTGCCGCCGACAGGGGACAACTGGATTCACGAAATCAAGTACGATGGCTACCGGACGCAAATCATAATCGAGGACGGCACGGCCCGAGCGATCACCCGAAGGGGCTACGACTGGTCATCGACGTACAAGACGATAGTCGAGGTGGCGGCAACCCTTTCCCCCAAGTCGGCAATCCTCGACGGCGAGGCAATCGTCCTCAACGGGAAGGGCGTGTCGGATTTCCATTCGCTGCGGTCCGCGATGCGATGGGCGCCGGATCGGATTATCTTCGTCGCCTTCGATCTACTGCACCTGGACGGGGTCAACCTGCGCCCAGCACCTCTGCTGGAACGTCGGGAAAAGCTGCTCGAACTCGTCGGGACTGCCAAAGGCGTGATCCAGTACAGTCACCATGTGCATGGCGGCGGGGCCGACTTCTACGCCGCGGTTGATCGCATGGGCCTGGAGGGCATGGTGTCGAAGCGGCCTGACAGCGTTTATCGGTCAGGCGACACCG
>NZ_RZQT01000014.1:0-80535 GCF_003998485.1 Mesorhizobium sp. M7A.F.Ca.CA.001.04.2.1 | reverse complement strand
CTCCAAGTCGCCGCCGGTGGAGATCATGGAACAGGCATCCCCGGTGCTCTACCGCCACTACGCCTTGCGTGAAGGCTCCGGCGGCGCCGGCAAGCATCGCGGCGGTTTCGGCCTCGCCTATGAGGTGGAAATCCTGCGCGGCGACGCCCGCGCTTCCTTCGTCATGGACCATGGCCGGTTCGGCCCGCAGGGCGCGCTTGGCGGCAAGGACGGCGCCGTCAACACGGTGACCGTCTTCCGCAACGGCGAGGAACACGTGCCGCCGCATTTGTCCAAAGAACAGGACATTGCGCTCAAGGCCGGCGACCGCGTGCGCGTCGGCACGCCGGGCGGCGGCGGCTATGGCGATCCGCTGCAGCGCGATGCCGATCTTGTGCTGCGCGACGTGGCGCTGGGGTACTACACATCAGAGGAAGCCACCGAAAAGTTTGGCGTTGTCCTCTCGGCCGGGGAGTTGGCCATCGACCAGATGGCCACCGACAAGCAGCGCGTCGGCTAACACATCACCGATCGCTCGCCTGGTCTGCTCGCCGCGCCGTGATCGCCGCAGCGCATGTCGTTTCCGTCTCCGCCGCGCGCCTGGAAGACCGTAGACTTCCCGCTTTCAACGGGGATCTCGAACATGCGTCTTTTCGGTCGTTTCGTGCTTGCCGCTTCCGTCGCCCTCACCCTTGCCACGGGTGCCGCCTCCGCCCAGGACAAAAAACTCAGGATCGGCACCGAAGGCGCTTATCCGCCCTTCAACTACGCCAGTGCCGACGGCACGCTGGGCGGCTTCGACATCGACTTGGGGAAGGCGCTGTGTGCCGAGATGAAGGCTGAGTGTGAGTTCAGCGTGCAGGATTTCGATGGTTCCATACCGGCGCTGCAGGCCGGCAAGTTCGACGCGATCATCAACATCACCATCACACCCGAGCGGGCCGAGAAGGTCGAGTTCACCCACAAATACTACCAGACGCCGCCGGCCATCGCCGTGCCGAAGGATTCGACCATCGCGGGCACGTCGCCTGAAGACCTGAAAGGCAAGGCGCTCGGCGTGCAGACCGCGACCATCCACCAGAAATTCGCCGACCAGAAATATGCAGGCTCGACGGTCAAGGCCTATCCGACGGGCGACGATGCCCGCACCGACATGGCCAATGGCCGCCTCGACGCGATCATGGACGGCTCGATCATCCTGACCGAGTGGTTGAAGAAGCCAGACGGCGCCTGCTGCAAGCTGCTCGGCACGCTGACCGCCGATCCGGCCATACACGGCCCCGGCGTCGGCATCGCGCTGCAAAAGGGCAACAAGGAACTGGCCGACAAGCTCAATGCGGCCATCGACGCGCTGCGCGCCAATGGCAAGTACAAGGAAATCAACGACAAGTATTTCTCGTTCGACGTCTACGGCAGCTGAGACCGTTTGGAAACTCTACTCTGGCGGCCATCTGAAGGCGTTTTCTGCGCTTCCGGTGCTCACGGACCTGAATGTCCGCTGCGCTCCGGTTCTCGAAACCACCATCATATGACTCGCCAGAGCGAATTTCGAAACGGTCTCTGGATCGCAATTCATGATGGAGACTTCCTTGGCTGAGCGGCGTTCCCCTTTCTACAGCAGCATCGTCGGGCTGGGCGCGACCATGGGTCGTGTCGGGGGCGATTTCATCTCGGCCAAAACCTATTCCGGCATTGCCGACGAGCACCTGAACACCCGCAAAAATGTCGGCGTGCAGGATCTCAGCACCATGGGCAAGATGGACATCAAGGGGCCGGACGCCGAGGCGCTGGTCAACCATGTCATCGTCAATAATGCCGCTGCCATGAAACCGGGCCAGGTCCGCTATTCCACGGTCTGCCGCGAGGATGGCGGCATCATGGACGACCTCACCGTGTTTCGGTTGGGTCCGGAGCACTTCATGCTGGTAACCGGCTCGGTCAACCGCCTGAAGATGCTGCCCTGGCTGTTGCATCACGCGCAGGGTCGCAAGGCCTATGTCACCGACATAACCGCAGCCATCGCCTTCCCGACCATCCAGGGTCCGCGCTCGCGCGAACTGTTGAAGGCGATGATCTCGGATGCCGATCTGGACGGGCTGAAACGCTGGTCGTTCACGTCAGGCCACATCAACGGCACGCGGGTGCTGATCTCGCGCACCGGGGTCACCGGTGAGCTCGGCTTCGAATTGTTCGTGCCGGCCGACGAGGCCGCTTCGGTCTGGGATGCGCTGATGCGGACCGGCCGGGACTTTGGCCTGAAACCCTATGGCGTGCTGGCAATGTTCACGCTGGGCCTGGAAAAGGCCTATCCGGCGCACGGCATCGACATGGACGAGAGCCGCACCCCGTTCCATGTCGGGCTCGACCGCTGGATCAAGTTCGACAAGGGCGATTTCGTCGGCCGGCAAGCTTTGCTCAAGGTCCGCGACAAGGGCCTCGACGAGCAATGGGTCGGCCTGATCCTCGACGGCGACAAACCGGCCGCCACCGATGCCAGGGTCCTGGCCGATGGCGAGGACGCCGGCATCGTCACCTACAGCGATCACGGCTATTCCCTGGGCAAGGTGCTGGCCACGGCGCACCTGCGGCTGCCTTTCACCGCGATTGGCACCGAACTCAGCATCGACATCGACGGCAGGCCGACCCGTGCGGTCGTGGCGCCGATACCGTTCTTCGATCCCGAGGGGGGGAGGTTGCGCGGCTAACTGGGCTTACCCTGGAAATCATTTTGGTCTCTCCTCAATGGTTATGATATTGTCTCGAAATGAAGTCTCCTAGCTCACGAGCCAGCCGTTCAGCCAAGACCGGCCAGTTCGTGCTGACCAGCGAGCGCGGCGAGAAAATCAGCGCCGTGGAAGGCATGGCCTTATCGCCTCGCATGGCGAAATTACTCGCCCTAGGCGTACGACACGGACTGTCCGGTGATGAGCGGCGTTCGCTCATCAAGGAAGAATCCGCAAGAAGAAATAGACGTTGGTCTACGCCGCTGAGTTCGATCCGCTGTGCTACCCCGGCACGACGGTGCTCATTAACCTGTTGGACATCCGCGACCAGGCTGAGCTTGATGAAGTCGAGCTCGCGCTGTTCCTGACTCGCGCTGACGAGCCATTGCCGGCAGGCGAACTCGACTACCGTCACTATCTCGGCCTGCACCGGCACCTGTTCCAGGATGTGTGGCTGGGCCGGTCAGCCGCGCACCATCCGCATCGGCAAGGCCGGCAATTGGTTCTGCTATCCCGAACACATCGCCACCGAGATGGCGCGGGTCTTTCGCGAACTCGGCAATCCCGACCGCTTAGCTCATCTCGACGGCACCAGCTTTGCGAAGCATCTGGCGCACATCGTCGCGGAGATCAACGCCGTGCATCCGTTTCGCGAAGGCAACGGCCGAACCCAGCTCACCTTCCTTGCGATGCTCGCCGAGCACGCGGGCCTGACATTCAATGACGACATCCTTGAACGGATCGCGTCATTCAAGCCATGATCGACAGTTTCAGCGGTTCAGAAGCGTCATTGCAAGCACTGATAGAAGACATCATCGCCTAGTTCGTCGGCCTAACAATCACCCCCGTCTATCCAGCCTCGCCACCAACCAATCCCCCACCCATTGGATGCCGCAGACCAGGATGATCAGCACGATGACCACTGCGATCATCACCGACGTCTCAAAACGCTGGTAGCCGTAGCGGATGGCGAGGTCGCCGAGGCCGCCGGCGCCGATCGCGCCGGCCATGGCTGACGCACCGATCAGCGTCACCAGCGTCACCGTGAAGCCGGCGACGATGCCGGGCAGGGCTTCTGGCACCAGCACCTCGCGGATGATCGTCCAGCGGTTGCCGCCCATGGCGCGCGCCGCCTCGATCAGCCCGCGATCGACTTCGCGCAGCGACACTTCGGCGATGCGCGCATAGTAGGGCGTGGCGGCGATCGACAGCGGCACGATGGCTGCCCATGTGCCGATCGAGGTGCCGACGATCAGCCGCGTCACCGGGATCAGCGCCACCAGAAGGATGATGAAGGGCACCGAGCGGAAGCCGTTGATGATGGCGCCGAGCGCCCGGTTCACCCAAAGGCTTTCGGCAATGCCGCCGCGTTCGGTAGCAATCAGCGCCAGGCCGAGCGGCAGGCCGAAGACCAGCGAGATGAGGCCGGAGGCGGCCGTCATCAGCACCGTCTCCCAGATCGAACGCAGCAGAAGTTCAAACAGGATTGGCGACATGGCCAAGCACCTCCACCCGCGCCTGGCGGGCCTTCAGGAATGTGATGATGTCAGCAAGATGATTTGCATCGCTGCCGGGAACCGAAAGGAACAGCGTGCCGACCGGCTGCTGCTGGATATGGTCGATGCCGCCATGGACGAGGCGGAAGGCGCCTGGAACAGCCGTGGCAAGGTCGGACAGCAATGGCCTGCTTGCCGCTTCGCCGGCCACATCCACGCGCAGGATCGTCTCCGGGCCGGCCGCCGGCAGCAGCCGGGCCGCCAGTTCGGCTGGCAGCTGCGGCCGGATGGCGCCGAGCAGGCTTTTGGTGATGTCTGATTGTGGGTCGGCAAACACCGACCAGACCGGCCCTTGCTCGACGATGCGTCCGGCGTCGATCACCGCCACGCGGTCGGCGATGGAACGGATCACCTCCATCTCATGGGTGATCAAAAGGATGGTCAGGCCAAGCTGCCGGTTGATGTCCTTGAGCAGTGCGAGGATGGAGCGCGTCGTCTCCGGATCGAGCGCCGAGGTGGCTTCGTCCGACAGGAGCAGCGCCGGGCGCGCGGCAAGCGCCCTGGCGATGCCGACCCGTTGCTTCTGGCCGCCCGACAGCGACGCCGGATAGGCCTTGGCTTTCTCCGACAGGCCGACGAGATCGAGCAGTTCGGCGGCGCGCTTCAGCCTCTCGGCTTTCGGCCGGCCCTCGATCTTCAGCGGCAGCGCCACATTGTCCTCGACGGTCTTGGCCGACAGCAGGTTGAAATGCTGGAAGATCATGCCGATGCGCCGCCGCAGCGGCTGCAGGTCGCGCTCGCCGAGCCGGCTGATCTCGCGGCCCTCGATGAACACCTCGCCGGAGTCAGGCCGTTCCAGCCCGTTCAGGCAGCGGATCAGCGTCGATTTGCCGGCGCCGCTGCGGCCGATGATACCGAGGATCTCGCCCTTGCGCACGGTCAGCGAAATGCCGTCGAGCGCCGCCGTCACACCGAAATGGCGCTTCAGGTCGACAAGGCGCACGACATCCTGAGATGCGTCGGGCCGGGTCTGGGTCGGATCGGCGGTCTTCCCGGATGCCGTGATATGCTGGTTCATGAATATTCCTGTTCCCGAAAACGCAATCGCGGCCCGCGCCTGAGCGCGGACCGCTGTTGCTCTCGAACCGGGCTTCCGGCCGAGGACCGGATCAATAGGCGCTGAGGCCGGTGCCCTTGTAGACCTTGTCGAACTCGGCCTTCACCGCCTCGTTCTGATAGGAAGCCACCAGCGTCTTCACCCAGGCCTCGTTCTCGTTACCGGTCTTCACCGCGATGAAGTTGCGGTAGGGATTGTCGGCGATAGGCTCCTGCGCGATGCGGTTTTCCGGCGACAGGCCGCTTTTCAGCGCCCAGTCGGTGTTGACTACGGCCGCATCGAGATCCTCGACCGAGCGGCCGACGATACCGGCGTCAAGTTCCTTGATCACCACCTTCTTCGCGTTCTCGGCGATGTCGGCGGTGGTGGCCAGAATGCCGGTGCCATCCCTGAGCTTGATCACGCCCTCGTTCTGCAGCACGCGCAGCGCCCGGCCTTCGTTGGAAGGGTCGTTCGGCACGCCAATGACCGCGCCCTCGGGCAGGTCGGCAACCTTGCTGAACTTCTTAGAGTAGAGGCCGATCGGCCAGACGCCGGTATAGCCGACACGGACGATGTGGTAGCCTTGCGTCTTGATCTGGTTGTCGAGATAGGGCTGGTGCTGGAAGGCGTTGGCGTCGATCTCGCCGCGCTCCAGCGCCTCGTTGGGCTGGGTGTAGTCGTTGAATACCACCGTCTCGATGGCAAGGCCCTTTTCGGCGGCTTGCGCGACGACGACGCGCCAGACGTCCTCGTCCTCGCCGCTGATGATGCCGACCTTGATCGCCTTCTTGTCCTCGGCAAACGACGCATGCGGTGCAATCAGGCTGCCGATCGCGACGACCGAGGCGAACAGCAGAGCAAGGCCACTGCGCCGGTTGACGGTTGACCCGGGGGAAGATGGCAAAGTGTTCTTGAAGTCAGTCATGATTGATCTCTGCGGTTGTGAAGTCATGGCAGCGAGGCGGATTGCCTAGCCTTGGTCGCATCCTCAGAAATTCTATCAAGTTTATCAAAGAACGCGTTTCGCCATTCTCGCCAAAGCCGGGAATATTCTCTCAAAATTTTCAAGAGCGTGAGCAAAAGCCGCCGCTTGACCGGCCGCAGCGGATCGCGGCGCTATCTTGCGCGCGTCTGGAGGTCGTCAGATTCTCAGAGAGCTCAGCGTGCCGTCAAAGCGCGATCCAGGCCGTCTTCAGTTCCAAATATTTCTCCAGCGCGTGCAGCGACTTGTCGCGGCCGAAGCCGGACTGCTTGACGCCGCCGAGCGGCACGGTGATGTCGGCGCCGCCATAGGTGTTGACGTGGACGACGCCGGCATTGATGGCGCGCACCATGCGATGCGCGGTGGAGAGATTGGCGGTCCACACCGCGGAGGCAAGCCCGTAGACGGTCGAATTGGCAAGCCGAACCGCCTCCTCCTCGGTCTCGAAGCGCATGACGCCGAGCACCGGCCCGAACACCTCCTCGCGGGCAAGCTGCATGTCCTGTGTCACATTCTCGAAGATCGTCGGCGCCATGTAGCTGCCTCCGGTCTCGGTCAGTATGCGCTCGCCGCCGGTGACCAACCGGGCGCCTTCTTCGGCGGCCTTGGCGACGAAGCCGAGGTTCTTGTCCAATTGCTCGGCGCTCGACACCGCGCCGACGTCGCTTGCGAGATCGAGCGGATCGCCGACCCTAAGCCGCGTGGTTGCCGAGAGAAGTTCGTCCATGAAGCGGTCATAGACCGACGCCTGGACGAGCAGGCGCGAGCCGGCGACGCACACCTGGCCGGAATTGCGGAAGATGCCGTTGGCAGAGACCACCGCCGCCTGTTTCAGGTCGGGGGCATCGGCAAAAACGATGTTGGGCGACTTGCCGCCGAGTTCGAGGAAGACACGCTTAAGGTTGGAACGGGCGGAATAGTCGAGCAGCCGCCGGCCGACCGGCCCGGAGCCGGTGAAGGCGATGGCGTCGACATCCATATGCAGACCGAGCGCCTCGCCGGTGACCGCGCCAAGCCCGGTGACGACGTTGAGCACACCGGCGGGCAAGCCGGCCTCGCTTGCCAGTTCGGCCAGCCGCAGCAGCGTCAGCGAGGCGATCTCCGGCGGCTTCACCACCACGCAATTGCCGGCGGCAAGTGCAGGCGCGATCTTCCAGGCACCGATCATCAGCGGGAAATTCCACGGCACGATGACGCCGACGACGCCGAGCGGCTCCTTGTGGATCAGTCCGAGCACATTCTCGGCCGTCGGCGCGATCTCGCCATAGACCTTGTCGATGGCCTCGGCATAGTAGCGGATGGTGCCTGCCGCCGACAGCGGTTCTGCCTTGTAGGCCATGCCGATCTCGGTGCCGTTGTCGCGCACACCGAGCACGGCGAGCTCATCGGCGTGTTTCTCGACCAGCTCGGCGAATTTCGTCAGCACCTTCTTGCGAAAGGCGGGTGCGGCGCGCGACCACGAACCCTTCACGAACGCCTTGCGCGCCGACTTCACGGCGCGGTCGATATCGGCGGCGTTGCCGTCGGCGATGCTGGCGAAAGGTCGGCCGTCGATCGGCGACGTCACCGGCAGGCTTGCGCCGCCTGTTGCCTCGACCTGCACGCCATCGATGAACAGGCCCTGCGCGCCGATCTCCGTCTTGCGCAGCGTTTCGATGGCATTCTGACTGATCATTGGTGACGGACTCCAAGGGAAACATGCAATGTGGTTGGCGCGCGGAATTCCCAGCCGCGAAACACCGGTTCCCTGCCCGGCACAAGGCTGAGATCGGGGAAGCGTTGGAGCAACAGCTTCACCGCAAGGCACATCTGCTCGCGTGCGAAGAACCGGCCCGAACAGAAATGATGGCCGAAGCCGAAGGCGGCATGGTTGCCTTCGTTGCGGTTGATGTCGAAGCGGTCGGGATCGGCAAAGCGACTCTCGTCGCGGCTTGCCGAAGCGACGAGGGCGGCGACGGCAGCGCCGGCCGGGATCGTCACGCCGCCAAGCTCGACTGCCCGCGTCGTCTGCCGCGTCTGCGTGCCGATCGGCGCCACCCAGCGCAGGCCCTCGTCGACCGCCCTCGGCACGAAAGTCTCGGGATCGGCGAGCACCTGCCGCAATTGCTCGGGATGAGCCAGCAGGCCGGCGAGGATCGAGCCGGCGCCATGTCCGGGCTCCTGCATGCCGCCAAGCAGGATGACCTTGATGCTCGGCATCAGAAAGTCGATCGGCCGCGTCGTGCCCTCCGGCATGCCGTCATGCAGCATATGCGACAGCGCCGAGTCATCTGGCTGGCGCGCAAGTCTTTCCAGCGTCGGCAGGATGGCGTCGCCGACCTCGGCACTGATTGCGTCGGCGATCTCCTGCCGTTTCGGATCGTTCTCGAAATTGATGGCGCCCTGGGCAAGGCCGTAGAACCAGCGGCGCAGCGTCGGCATATCGATGCCGGCAAGGCCGAGCGAGCGCGCCAGGCTGAGCGTCGACACCGGCTCGAAATAATCGGCCATCAGCTCGGCGGAGCCCTGGTTGACGATCCGGTCCAGAAAAGGTTCGGCAATCGACCGCACGAGGTCGCCGGCATAGGCGGCGACGGTGCGCGGCCGGTATTTCGGGTCGACGCCTTGGCGCAGTTGCTTGTGCGTCTCGCCATCGGTGGTCAGGATGGTCGGCTTGCCGAAGGAGACGCTCAACTGGTGACGAGCCGACGACGGCGGAGAAGATCTCGGGCGACTTGGCGACGCTCTCGACATCCTTCCAGCGGGTGACGAACCAAAGATTGACCGCCGGCACGAAAGCGACCGGCGCACTGCGCCTGAGCTCTGCATAGATCGGGTAGGGATCGGCTTCCAATGCCTCGACGGTGATATTTTCGGCAAAGCTCAAATCCGCCACTCCCCTTGTGGTGTAAGGGGCGGCGTGGCATGCCGCCCCTTTGCTTTTCTCAATCTTTCAGCGGCTGGCCGAGGTTTTTGAACGCGACCGGATCGCGGCTCTTCAGCGCGCTGGCCAGCAGCAGGCCGACGATCGCGGCGATCAGCACCAGCCCCGGCAGGAACACGCCAAGGAAACCGCCGGCTCCCGACAGGCTGCCGAAATTGATGACGATCAAATAGATGATGATGACGAAGGCGATGAAGGTCAGCCCGGGCAGGATGGTGGTCTTCAGCGCATTCTCGTGGGCCGCCGGGTTGGCGCGGAAGAACATCACCACGGCAAGCGATGCCACCGCCATCATCGCGATGACACCGAGCGTCGCGACATTGGTCAGCCACGAAAACAGCGCCAGCACCGGATCGAGGCCGAGCACGGCGAACAGGCCGACAACGACCGCGGCGAGCACGCTCTGGATGACGGAAGCGACATGTGGGCTCTGGTACACCGGATGCGTCACGCCGATCGTCTGCGGCAACAGCTTCTCGCGGCCCGAGACGTAGATGTAGCGCGCAACCGCATTGTGGAACGCCAGCACGCCGGCAAACAGGCTCGACACGAACAGGATGCTCATCGCCTGCGAAAGCATCGTGCCGGCGTAGCGGTCGGACAGGCCGAACAGGAAGGTCGTCGGATCCTGCAATCCCTGCAGCGTCGGCAGCAATTTGTCGACACCGGCGCCGACCGCCATCAGCCATGCCGTGAGCATGTAGAAGACGCCGATCAGCACGACCGAGAAATAGGTGGCGCGCGGAATGGTGACCTTTGGGTCGCGGGCTTCCTCGGCATAGATCGTCGTCGCCTCGAAACCGATGAAGGCGGCGAAGCAGAACAGGATGGCGATGGCCGGCGAGCCGCTGACGATCTGGCTCCAGCTGAATGGCGCCGCCGACAGGCCGCTATCGCCGCCGGTCTTGAGGATGGCGATATCGAGGATCAGCACCACAAGATATTCGCACAGCACCAGCACCGTCAGGATCTTGGCGGAGAGGTCGACCTGCCGATAGCCGAGCACGGCGACCAGCGCGATGGCGATGAAGCTCCACACCCACCAGGGCAGGTTGATGCCCCAGCCGGCGAACAGGCCGGCGGTTGCGGCGCCCAGCAGGCCCATGACGCCGATCTGCATGGCGTTGTAGGACAGGATGGCGAGCAGCGCCGTGGCGCCGCCGGCCATGCTGCCGAGGCCGCGTGCGGCATAGGCATAGAAGGCGCCGGCATTGCCGACATGGCGTGACATGGCGACATAGCCGACCGCGAACAAAAGCAGCAGCACGGTCACGATGAGATAGGTGCCGGCAAAGCCGGCGCCATTGCCCATCAGCATGCCAAGCGGCGTGCCGCCGGCGACTGCCGTGAGTGGGGCGGCCGCAGAAATCACCATGAAGGTGATGGCGCCGACGCCAAGACTGTTCTTGCGCAGCCTGTTGGCCGGCGCCTGTTCCGAGACTGCTGTCATTGATCCCTCCTGTTTGCAAACCCTTGAGTTCGCCGGCCGAATGGCCTGTCCCATGCACTCTGGTGGTTGGTTCATTATTTGAACCGTTATTTTGAATATAGACTTGCAAACAATGCTGATGCCTGTCAAGTTAATTCACACGTTAAATGATTGTCCCGAACCGGGAGGCAAATTTGAGTACGGTCGGAAAAGCGATCTCGCTTCTGGAGCTGTTCAACGTCGACGAGCCCGAGCTCGGCCTGTCCGATCTGGCGCGCCGCTCGGGCTTCGACAAGGCGACGACAAGGCGGCTGCTGGTAGCGCTGGCCGGCCGTGGTTTCGTCGAGCAGGATGCGGGTACGCGGCACTATCGCCTCGGCGCCGGCCTGTCGCGGCTGGCGCGCATCCGCGAGGCGCGCTTTCCCTTCCTGCAGACGGCCGTTCCGCTGGTGCGGGACCTGGCCGCATCGACGGCCGAGACCGTGCATTTGTCGGAATTCGGCGTCGACAGGCTGGTCACCGTCCACGTCGAGCATCCAGCATGGGCAAACCGGGTCAACATCGACATCGGTCAGTTGCTGCCTTTGCATTCGACCGCGTCGGGCATCGCCTATCTGGCCTTCGCCCGCGACGAGGCCGTCAAGGCGTGCCTGACGGGTTCGCTCGATGCCTTCACGGCCCATACGCTGATCGAGCCGGCCGCCATCTCAAGATCCATGGGCGAGGCGCGCGAGCGCGGCTATTCGATCTGCGACCAGGGCTATGAGGAAGGTGTGATCAGCGTCGCGGCGGCAATCCGCGGGGCGGATGGCTTTGCGCTCGGCACCATCGCGGTGGCGGCGCCAAAGGCCAGAACGACGGCGGCCGCGATCACGGAGCGGGGACTTGCCGTGAGGGCGGCGGCACGGGAGATTTCCATGCGCCTCAACGGTGAAAACCTGCAAACCCTGAGGAGGCAGGCCTGATGCCCTCGGAGACAGCACCCCGCATCCTGGTCATCGGCACGGGCGACACAAAGGCCGAAGAGCTGTTGTTCATGAAACAGTGCATCGAGCAGTCGGGCGGCAGCGCCGTGATGATGGATGTCAGCGTGCTGGGCGACCCGCCCTACAGCCCGGACCACGATAAGCACGCCGTGGCGCGGGCGGTGGATGTGACGATCGCCGAGATCGTTTCGAGTGGTGACGAGAACACCGCCATGACGCTGATGGCCGGCGGCGCCGTGCAACTGGTGCGCAAGCTCCATCAAAACGGCGAGATCGACGCCTTCATCGCCATCGGCGGTTCGATGGGAACCGATCTGGCGCTCGACGTGGCGCTTTGCCTGCCGCTCGGCGTGCCGAAATTCGTCGTCTCGACCATCGCCTATTCGCACCTCATCCCACCCGAGCGCGTCGCGCCCGACCTGATGATGATCCTCTGGGCGGGCGGGCTGTACGGCCTCAACTCGATCTGCAGGCTGGTCCTGTCACAGGCCTGTGGTGCGGTCGTCGGCGCGGCCAGGATCGTGCTGGAGACTCGCATGTCGGCTCCGGCAATCGGGCCGACCATCGGCATGACCTCGCTCGGCAGCAGCTGCCTGCGCTACATGAAGACGCTGAAGCCGGCGCTGGAACAGCGCGGCTATGACGTTGCCGTCTTCCACACCACCGGAATGGGCGGCCGTGCCTTCGAATCGATTGCCGGTCAGGACCATTTTTGCGCGGTGTTCGACTTCAGCCTGCAGGAGATCACCAACCATCTCGCGGGCTCAGTCGTCAGTTCCGGCGCCGACCGGCTGGAGAATGCCGGTGCCCGCGGCATTCCGCAGATCGCAGCACCCGGCGCGGTCGACATGGTCGACCTGCCGACCTGGCAGGATTTGCCGGCTAAATTCTCGAAGCGGCCGTTTCACGCCCATAACAGGCTGATCGCTTCGATCACCGTCGATGCCGACGATCGCCGCCAGGTCGCCAGGACCATCGCCGCCAAGCTCGGTGCCGCCAGAGGCCGCTCCGCCTTCATCCTGCCGTCCCAGGGCATCCAGGAATGGGACGTGGAGGGCGAGCCGCTCTATGAGCCGGAAGCCCTGGCCGCCTTCACTGACGAAATTCGCAAGGTCATTCCCGCCGGCGTCGAGTTCCACGAGATCGACGCTCACATCAACAGCGACGACTTCGTCGGCAAGGCGCTCGAGATCTTCGACCGCTGGGTCGAGGAAGGCATCGTCCCGCGCGGCAAGCCGGCCGAGGGAGTGGCGGCGTGAGTGCTGTTCCCGCCCAGGCGCTTGTCCTCGATTTCGGCGGCGTCGTCACCCGCACGCTGTTCGAGACCCACGCCTTGACCGAACAGGCGCTCGGCCTCGCGCCGGGGACGCTGCAATGGCGCGGGCCGTTCGATCCGGGCAGCGATCCGCTGTGGCGCGCCATGCAGGCCGACGAGATCAGCGAGCGTGACTATTGGCGCACACGCACAAGCGAGGTCGGCCGTCTGGTGGGCGAGGACTGGCAGGCGATGGAGACCTTCGTCCGGCGCGCGCGAGGGGCCGAGCCGGAAAAGGTGGTGCGGCCGGAGGCTGACAGCACCATTCGCACGGTGCATGCCGCCGGTTTTCGACTGGCCATCCTGTCCAATGAACTCGACCTGTTCTACGGCGCCGACTTCCGCCAGCGGCTGCCGTTGCTCGGCCTGTTCGATGTTATCATCGACGCCACTTACACCGGCATCCTCAAGCCCGATCCGCGTGCCTATGCCTTCGTCACCGAGGCGCTCGGCGTGCCGGCCGGCGCTTGCGTCTTCGTCGACGACCAGCGGCGCAATGTCGATGGCGGCTGTGCTGCCGGCATGCGCACGGTGCATTTCGACGTCGCCCGCCCGGCTCATTCCTATGCCGAGGCCCTCGGCCATTTCGACCTCGTCCCAGTTGCCTGAGATTTTTGCGGAGTCCATTATGCGCGACATCAATTTTCTCACCGAAACCAACGCCAAGCCGATCTGGCATCCGATGGCGCATCCGGCCGAGATGCGGGCCAACCCGCCAAAGGTGATCATGAAAGGCGAGGGTGTGATGGTCACCGACATCGCCGGCAACACCGTGCTCGACGCCGTCGGCGGCCTGTGGAACGTCAATCTCGGCTACAGCTGCGACCCGATCAAGAAAGCGATCGCCGACCAGCTTGGCGCGCTGCCCTATTATTCCGGCTTTCGCGGCACCTCGACCGGCCCGTCGATCGAGCTCGCCTACGAACTCTGCGAATGGTTCGAGCCAGAAGGCATGGTGCGGACGTTTTTCACTTCGGGCGGCTCGGATTCGGTCGAAACGGCACTTCGGCTGGCGCGGCAGTACTGGAAGATCCGTGGCCAGGCCGACCGCACCAAATTCATCGCCTTGAAGAAAGGCTATCACGGCACGCATTTCGGCGGCGCGTCGGTCAACGGCAATGCCAATTTCCGCCGCAACTACGAGCCGCTGCTGCCGGGCGTCTTCCACATTCCCGCGCCCTGGACCTTCCGCAACCCGTTCGACGAGACCGACCCAGTGCGGCTGGCAAAACTCTGCGCCAGGGCGCTGGAGGACGAAATCGCCTTCCAGGGCGGCGATACCATCGCCGCGTTCATCATGGAGCCGGTTCTCGGCGCCGGCGGCGTTATTGTTCCGCATGAGAGCTTCATGCCGCAGGTGCGCGAGATCTGCGACCGCCACGAGATCCTTTTGATCGCCGATGAGGTTGTCACCGGCTTCGGCCGCACCGGCGCATGGTCGGGTTCGCGTCTGTCCGGCGTGAAGCCCGATTTCATGACCATCGCCAAGGCGATCACTTCGGGTTATTTCCCGCTCGGCGCCACTTTGATCGGCGCCAAGGTCGCCGATGTCTTCGAGGCCGACAAGACCAGCTTCGGCGCCATCGGCCATGGCTATACCTATTCCGGCCATCCTGTCGGCTGTGCCGCGGGTCTGGCGGCGCTTGCCGAGACCAAACGGCTGCGCCTGAACGAGAACGCGGCCGCGCGTGGTGTCGAACTCGCAGCCGTGCTGGAGGGGCTGAAGGCGAAGCATGCGATCGTCGGCGATGTCCGGTACAAGGGCCTGATGGCGGCGCTGGAGCTGGTCTCGGACCGCGCGACGAAAAAGCCCGCCGACAAGAAGACCATGGCATTGGTTTCGGAGGCGGCCTACGAGGCCGGCGTCATGCTGCGCGTCTCCGGTAACGCCATCATCCTGTCGCCGCCGCTTATCGTCAGCGCCGCGGATGTCGCGAGGATCGGCGAAGCATTGGATGCAGGCCTGTCGAAGGTCTGACGGTTTATTGGAGAGAACGGAGTTTCGAGACGCAATGACTCAACCGCAAGAAGCGCTGGTTAGCCGGCGCTCGCGCCTGCTCGGTGCGAAATCGCAATTGTTCTATGACGAGCCCGTGCACCTGGTGCGCGGCGAAGGCGTCTGGCTCTACGATGCCGACGGCCGCAAATATCTCGACGCGTACAACAATGTCGCCCATGTCGGCCACTGCCAGCCCTATGTGGTCGAGGCCGGCCCGAAAATCTCCTCCTGCGCGATGCGCATGCCGTTGGTCACGTTGGTGAACAGGGTCGGGCCGACATAACTGCCGCCTCCCGGCCCTTCGACCTTGCCGCCGCCGACGGCCAGCGTCGCCCCCTCCGACCTGCCGATGTCGATATAGGACAGCACCTTCTTTTCATGCACCGGATGAATCAGCGGCCCGACCACCGTTTTCGGATCGAGCGGGTGGCCGACGACGATGCGCTTCGCCCTCTCCGCGACTTTGGCGGTGAAGCTTTCATAGATCGAGGCTTCGACCAGAAGCCGCGACGACGAGGTGCAGCGCTCGCCATTCAGCGAATAGATCATGAATACGGCGGCGTCGGCGGCGCGCTCGAGATCGGCGTCGGCAAAGACGATCACAGGGTTCTTGCCGCCAAGCTCGAAATGCACGCGCTTCAGCGTGCCGGCGCCTTGCTTCATGATCATCGAACCGGTGCGGCTTTCGCCGACAAAACCGATCGCCTTGATGTCGGGATGCTCGGTCAGCGCCTTGCCGGCGTCTTCACCAAGGCCGTTGACCAGGTTCCATACGCCTTTCGGCAGGCCGGCCTCCTCGGCGATCTCGACCAGCAGGCGGGCGGTCAGCGGCGAGAATTCAGCCGGCTTATGAACCACGGTGCAGCCGGCCGCCAGCGCTGGCGCAATCTTCCACGTCGACAGCATGAACGGTGTGTTCCACGGCGTGATGATGCCGACCGGGCCGATCGGCACCCGCGTCGTCATATTGACCTGGCCTGTCGTACGCAGTGTCTCGCCGTCGCGCGCTTCGGGCGCGCGGTCGGCGAAGAAACGGAAATTCTCGGCACCGCGCAGCGCTGCCTTGGCCATGAACTTCAGCGCCTGGCCGGTATCCATGCATTCGACAAAAGCGATCTCCTCGGCGCGCGCTTCGATTGCGTCGGCGATTTTGTGCAGCAGCTTCTTGCGTGCCTCGCCAGGCATGGCCGCCCAGGCTGGGAACGCCGCCTTCGCCGCCTTGGCGGCGCGGTCGATGTCGGCGGCGCCGCCGCGCGCGACGCTTGCCAGCGGCTTGAGGTCGACCGGCGACAGCGTTTCGAACGTCGCGCCATCGAGGGCCGGCACCGCCTCGCCGCCGATCTGGTTCAAAACGCCATCGCGCTTGAAGCGGGCCAGATAGGCCTCGGCCTGGTTCAGTTTGCCTTGCAGGTCGGACATGTCGGGTTCCGTCACTTGCCGCGCAGCCGCGGGTGGATTGCGTTTTTCTTCCAGCTGAGCACCGGGTCGATTTCCCGGATTTCGAGCGACAGGGCGAAATGCGGGGTCTCGAACAGGGTGGCAAGGTATTCGCTCACCGCCGCGAAGACAGCCTCGCCGGTCCGCTTCTTCTCTTCCGGGCTGCGGCCGGTGCCGATGCGAAACGACATGTCGAGAAAAGCGTTTTCCGGCAGGCTGTCGGCCATCGCGTAGGCCTCGGCGCGAAAGGCCCGCACCCGCACGGCGCCGGTCTCGAACAGCCCGGTGTCCAGCACTGTGCGCAACACCAGCGCGCACAATTCGTCCATATCGACCTTGGCATCGAGATTGGCCGAATACTCGATGGAGAAGTGAGGCACGGCGCTTCGTTTCCCTGGGTTATTGCTTTGTTGTAGTTAACGCGTTAATTACATGCGGCATCCGCGAAGTCAAGTCTTGCATCGGCCTTGGCGCAACGATACGGGATGGCAGGAACGGGCCCCGGCAGGCGGATTCGACCGAGGGAAGGCCTGTTTCGATCGCAAGCGTGGGAGGCTCTTTTTTGCTGCCTGAAAACACCCGTCGTTCCCTGCCGATGGCGCTGCTTCATGCCCGCGAAGCGGTGATGGCGCGGTTTCGGCCGATGCTTGCGGCGCATGACGTGACCGAACAGCAATGGCGCGTGCTGCGTGTGCTCAGCGAAGCCGGCCCGGTCGAGGCGACGGAACTTGCCGATCGCGCCTCGGTTTTGCCGCCCAGCCTGACGCGCATCATCAAGGCGCTCGAGAGACGCAAATTCATCACCCGCAACAAGGCCGAAGGCGACGGCCGCCGCGTCGTGCTGACCATTGCGCCTGCCGGCTCCGCCCTGATCGACGCCCTGTCGCCCGAGCGTCGCGTCATCTATGACGACATCGAACAGCGTTTTGGGCATGAGAAGCTGGAGCAGCTCCTCGACCTCTTGGAGAGCTTGATCGACGGCGAGAGCTGAGCGGTCCTGGCCGTTTCGTCCAGGCTCACCCGCCAAAGCTGCCCAACCGTGTCGGCTGCGTATAATTCCGGTCGACATAGAGCAGGGCCGAGCCGCCGCTGCCGTGCCGGACATCGATGACGCGGCCGATCATGACATTGTGCGTGCCGACGACATGCACGGTCTCGATCTCGCAATCGAAGTTGACGATCGCATCCGACAGCGCCGGCGTGCCGGAGGTCAGCGTCTGCCAGCGCGCCGAGGCGTAGCGCGCCTCCATGTCCCTGGTCGCGCCGGCGAACTTTCCCGCCAGATGCATGTGGTCATGCGTCAGCACGTTGACGCAGAAGCGCCGGTTGGACAGGAACATGGCGGCCTGGGTCGAGCGCCCGTTCATGCACACGAGCAGCGTCGGCGGCTCGTCCGAGACGCTGCACATGGCGGTGGCGGTGAAGCCGCCGCGTCCTGCCGGCCCGTCTGTGGTGACGATGTTGACCGGCGCGCAGACCCTCGCCATGGCGTCGCGGAAATCGGCTTTCGAAATCTGCGTGGCCATGTGATTTCACTCGGCCGTTGAGACAAGCGGATGGAACCAGGTATCGCCGGTCCAGCCATTCTCGTCATAATCGGCCATGCAGGTGTCGACCAGCTCTTCCATCGCCTTCAGCCGCCCGCCGCGCTCGGCGCCTTTCAGCACCTGCAGCCGTACCTCTTCCGGCGCACCGGCATAGTTGAGCTCATAGAGCGCGTGGCGGCCGCCGAACTCGGTGCCGGTCGCATCCCACAACAGCTTCATGATCTTGATGCGTTCGATGTGGCCCATATCGTTGGAGCCGCGCACATATTGCGACAGATATTTGTCGATCTCGGGGTTGTTGAAGTCGCGCACCGACGACGGCAGGTAGATCAGCCCCGAGGCGATCACCCGGCGCACGGTGTCGATGACGCGCGGATAGGCTTCCGACATGAAGGTGCGGTAGGCAAGCGCGGCTTCCAGGTTGGGCAGGACGGCGCCATTCGCCCATGGGATCGGGTTGTAGGCCATGGCGTTGGAAAAGCTCCAGAACATGTGCCTGAGCGCAATGACCTCGCCCAGTGCCGCCTGGTTGCCGCGGAAAGCATCGCCGCCGGTGGCGCGCAGCGCCTTGGCCAGCAGGCCGGCGAGAAAGTCGAGCTTGACGGCGAAACGCGTGCAGCCCTGGAAGCAGTAGCCATGCATGAAGCCGGAGGCCGGATGGAAGGACAGGATTTTTTGCGCATCGCGCAGCACCAGCACGTCCTCCCAGGGGATGAAGACATTGTCGAGCACCAGGATCGCGTCGTTCTCGTCGAAGCGCGACGACAGCGGATAGTCGAAGGGTGCCGCCACCGTGTTGGCCGTCTGCTCGTAGGAGACGCGGCAGAACATCTTTATCCCCGGCGCATTCATCGGCACGATGAACATCACCGACAGCGACGGATCCTCGGTCACCGTCGCCGACCCTTGCGCCAGGAAATTGTAGTGCGTCAGCGCCGAGGACGTCGCCACCACCTTGGCGCCGGACACGTAGATGCCGGCGTCCGTCTCCCTGGTGATGTGGACGAAGACATCCTTCACCTGTTCGGCCGGCTTGTGGCGGTCGATCGGCGGGTTGACGATGGCGTGGTTCATGAACAACGCGGCTTCCTGCGCGCGTTTGTGCCAGGACAGGGCATTGTCCTTGAACGGCCCGTACCAGTCGGCATTGGCGCCGAGCGTGTTCATCAGCGCCGCCTTGTAGTCGGGCGTGCGGCCCATCCAGCCATAGGACATGCGCGACCACTCCGCGATCGCCGCCTGCTGGGCAACAAGCTCGGCGGAAGACTTGGCAACGCGGAAATATTTGTGGGTGTAGCCGCCCGAGCCGGTGTCGGTTGGTGACGTCAGCGCGTCCCGCCGCTTTGGATCATGCAGGGCGTCGTAGAGGCGCGCCAGCGACCGCGCCGAATTGCGCATCGCCGGATGCGTGGTGACGTCGGCAATGCGTTCGCCGTTGATATAGACCTCGCGGCCATCGCGCAGGCTCTCCAGATACTCGGCCCCGGTGAACGGGCGTGCCTTATCAGTGCGGAAGTCTTCTGATCGCATGATGGTCCTCCTCTTAAGCCGTAACCCTAGCGCCCTGGACATCGATCGGTTATGGACGGAACGGCAAAACCGATTGGACTTTTTCCGGCGTCATGAGCCAGAGATCCATCCCCGACTTCTTCGTCTATGGCGAGCCGGTGCGGCCGCTCGATGTCGGTTTTCTGCATGTCGAGACGGTGCTTGCGCGCGGCAATATCCATCTTGGTGAGGTCGCCGCGCACAAGCACCCGCAGATGGGTCAGATCACCTTCTGGACCAGCGGCTCCGGTACCGATCCTGGGACTTTTCGGCGCCTGCCGTGAGTTTCGTGCCGAGCACTATCGTGCACGGCTTCTCGATCGGCCCCGGCACCGACGCCATCGTCGTCTCGGTCGCCGACGGCGCGCTTGCGGCCATCGCGGCTCACAGCCTGCTGCCGCTGGACCGGCCGGTCTTTGCCGACGGCATGCCGCAGCACGCAGCGTGGGCCAGATTGGCGGCGGTGCTGGAGATGATCGCCGCCGAATACGCCGAGGCGCAAGCCGGCAAAGACAGGGTCCTGCAGGCGCTGATCGCCGTCGCGCTCTCCCACATCGCGCGCCTCAGTCCCGAGACAAAGGATGCCACGGCGTCTTCTGATGCCTCACTGGCGTTGGGGCTGCGCCGGCTCGCCGATGCGCATTTCCGCGACAACTGGCCTGTTGATCGCTACGTCGAGGCGCTGGCCACGACGCCGCATCTTCTCGACAAGGCCAGCCGCGCGGTGCTGGGCAGCGGCGTCAAACGCGTCGTCAGTGAGCGACGGCTGCTGGAGGCCAAGCGGCTGCTGTTGTTCACCGTACGCACGGTCGAGGACATCGCCTACGAGATCGGCTTCGACGATCCGGCGTATTTTTCACGATTCTTTCGCGCGCGGGTCGGCGAAGCGCCCGCGTCCTGGCGGCGGAAACAGTTGCAGGGTCATTGATGGGTGACCATGGATGCGGACCTTGGCGCGCCGTTCCGGCGCGAGCCCGCTTCCGCCAGGGCGTTGGCTTCCCGACCGGCCATGATGCAGCCACAGCCACTTTTTCGTGAAGCTGAACGGGTTGATCCGCTCGCCTGTCTGCCTAGGTAGAAAGGAGCGGCGGGCGCCACGCAAAATCTGACAATCGGGCAAATCTGACAGTCGGCATGATATTTTCCTGCATTCGAAAGCTTGGCCTCGCTGCTCTCTGTGTCGGCATCCAGTCTTCCTGCGTCGTTCCTGACGATACGTCGCGTATCGCCAAGATTGATCCAACGGCGGCGGCTGCCCGCAAGGAGATGGTCGGCCTCAGCGAAGCCGATGTTCGAATGTGCGCCGGGTTTCCGACCGCCACCGCCGACGCCGGCCAATCGGGCCAGATCTGGACCTACAAGCGCATCGTCCAGCGCGGCAATCTCAGCATTGTGGTTCCGACGTTGGCGGTCGGCGCGATCCCGGCGGTCGGCGGCTCCGTCAATGTCGCTCCCGGCGGCTATTGCGATACGCAAATTCGCATGGTCGATGGCCGTGTCGCCGAAGTTGCCTATGCCGGCGACAACAATTTGCCGAACAGGCGCGACGCGCTTTGTGTCAGCACGGTGGACGCTTGTGTGACCTATGCTCGCCAACACGGCCAGAGGCCGGCGGCCAAATAGCCGGCGGCAGCGAAACGGCGATGGCAGGTCATGCAAATGTCGTTGAGGGCTTGACTGACCCGCCGGACCGAATACGCTAGCGCAAAATACCGGCTCTGATCGCCGGGCGGCAAAAATGCCTCGTATGCCTCGCCCTTCCGGCGCAGGCTGCGAGGCATTGTCATTTCTGGGGTCCTGTTTGAAACGGCGCATCGAGATCGGCATCCTGTATTCCCGCTCGGGGAGCTATCAGCTCGTCTCCGATGCGTGCCGCATCGGTGCCATGCGTGCCATAGCCGACATCAACGCCGATCGCAGCTCAGGCATCGAACTGGTGCCGGTGGAGCGCGATCCGCAAAGCAATGCGGACCGCTACGCAACGCTTTGCGAAGATATCTTCAAGACCAGCAGCGCACGCCATGTCATCGGCTGCGTCACCTCCTGGAGCCGCAAGGAAACCATTCCGGTCTTGGAGAAAGCCGGCGGCATGCTCTGGTACGCCTGCCCCTATGAGGGCTTCGAAGCCAATGAGCATGTCGTCTACATGCACGCCTGCCCCAACCAGCATCTGGTGCCGCTGATGGCGCATGTCGTGCCGCGTTTCGGCGCCAACGGCTTCCTGCTCGGCTCGAACTACATCTGGGGCTGGGAGATGAATCGCGTCGCGCGCGACCTGATCGCGGATGCCGGCGGCAAGGTGCTGGGCGAACGCTACCTGCGCATCGGCGAGACCGACGTGTCGCGGCTGATCGCGGAGATCCGTGCCACGCGGCCGAACTTCATCCTCAACAATTTGATCGGCACCTCGTCCTACGCCTTCCTCGCGGCCTATCGCGACCTGGGTCACGAGGATGCCGCCTTCAGTCCCGAGACTTGCCCCGTCATCTCCTGCAACCTGACCGAAGGTGAGCTGCCGGCGATCGGTGAATCCGGCAAGGGACATCTGTCGGTCGGGCCGTATTTCGCGCCGCGCCCGGCTGCCTTTGCCTCATCCTTCGAGGCCTCCGCCTATGCCTCGGTGCAGGTGATGGCCGACGTGCTCTCCAGCAATCCCGACGCCGGTCCGGCGGAATTCTCCAAAGCCTTCGCCGAACGCCGCTTCTCCACCCGGCTCGGTCCGATCGCCATCGACGCCCACTCGCAGCACGCGACACTGCCGGTGATCATCGGGCGCATCGCGGACGGCTTCTTCGAGGTCGTCAGCCGCGAAGACGAAGTCGCGCCGGATCCGTATCTGTCGCGCTACGACCCGGCAAAAACATTCGGCCGCCCGCGCCTGAGGGTGGTGTCGTGACCAGAGCCCCACGCATCCCCAATCTCGGCGGCGCCAGGGCGTTTATCCTGCATCGCCCACATCCGACGGTGCAGGCGATCACCAGGCAATTGTCGGCCATCGGGCTGATCACGCTGGATTGCTGGCCGGAACTGCCGCCCGAGGCGCTGGCCGCCGATTTCGTCTTCTTCGACGCCGATCTCGGCTTTGACGAGCAGTTTCCGTGGAAGCCGGGCGAGGCACCGATGCCGCTGGTGGCGCTGATCGGTTCCGAGGCGCCGGGCCGCATCGAATGGGCGCTGTCGCATAAGGCCGATGCGCAGCTGCTGAAGCCGGTCGGCAATGCCGGCGTCTACAGCGCGCTGCTGATCGCGCGCCAGAGTTTCGAGGCGCGAAAACACCTGGCCAGCGAGATCGCCTCGCTTCGCCAGCGCGTTGCCGAGCGCCAGACCATCGTGCGCGCGGTGACAGCACTGGCGAAAGGCAGCGATGACGGCCGCGCCTATGCGCAGCTGCGCTCGCTGGCGATGAGCTGGCAGATCAGCGTCGAGGATGCCGCGCGGCGGATCGTGGCCATGACAAGTGAAGAAGCAACAGGGGAAGAAGGCGGCGATGACCAGTCCCATCGCGCCTGATCTCACCGCGCCAGGGCGCATGCCGGTCAAGCCGCGCGCCGGCGTCTGGCGCCGGCTGGTCAGGCGCCGTCTGGCTCTGCTCGGGCTGGTCATCGTCGCCATCGTCGTTGCCGGCGCCGTGCTGGCGCCATGGCTGACTGGCTATGATCCCAACGAGCAGATGTTCGACGGCCTGACCATCGAGGGCTCGCCCTTGCCGCCGGATGCAAAATTCTGGCTGGGCACCGACTTGCTCGGCCGCGACCTCCTGACCCGCATCCTCTACGGCGCCCGCACCTCGCTGATCATCGGCATCGTCGCCAATGGCGTGGCGCTGTTCATTGGCACGCTGGTCGGTGTTGTCGCCGGCTATTTCCGTGGCTGGATCGGCAGCGCACTGATGCGTTTCACCGATTTGATGATGGCGTTTCCGGCACTGCTGCTCGCCATTTGCCTGGCCGCGGTGTTCGAGCCCAGCCTGTGGATCGTCGCCATGGTCATCGCTTTGGTCAACTGGGTGCAGACCGCCCGCGTCATCTACACCGAGACCTCATCGCTGGCGGAGCGTGAGTTCATCGATGCCGAACGCACCATCGGCGCGAGCGCGCCGCGCATCCTGTTTCGCCACATCCTGCCGCATCTCTTACCGACCATCATCGTCTGGGGCACGCTCGGCATCTCGACCACCGTGCTGCTCGAGGCGACGCTCTCTTTCCTCGGCATCGGCGTCCAGCCGCCCACGGCGTCCTGGGGCAACATCATCTTCGAGAACCAGACCTATTTCCAGGCCGCACCCTGGCTGGTGTTCTTCCCCGGTGCCGCGATCCTGGCGCTGGCGCTGGCTTTCAACCTGATCGGCGATGCGCTGCGCGACATTCTCGATCCGACGCAGAGGGGCCGGGCATGATCGCCTATCTCGGCCGCCGCCTCATCCAGTCGCTGCTGATCCTGCTCGGCGTCTCGCTGATCACCTTCGCGCTGCTCTATCTCCTGCCGGCCGATCCGGTGCGCCAGATCGCCGGCCGCAGCGCCACGCCGCAGACGGTCGAGAACATCCGCCAGCAGCTCGGCCTCGACCAGCCGTTCGTCGTCCAGTACTGGCGCTATCTCACGAAGCTCGTCAGCGGCGATCTCGGCCGCTCCTACATCCAGCGCTCCGAAGTCACCGAGCTGATCGTTTCGCGGCTGCCGGCCAGCCTGTTGCTGATGGTCGGCGCCATCCTGTGCGAGCTGTTGCTCGGCCTGAGCATGGGCCTGATCGCCGCCGTCAAGCGCGGCACCGCCACTGACCAGACGTTGATGGTCGCCTCCTTCGTCGGCGTCTCGGCGCCGCAATTCGTCGTCGGTCTGCTGCTGCTCTACGTCTTTGCCGTGCGGCTCAGCTGGTTCCCGATCGGCGGCTACGGCACCTGGCGTCATCTGGTGCTGCCGTCGCTGACCATGGGAATCCTCGGCGCCGGCTGGTACGCGCGCATGATGCGCTCGTCGATGATCGACGTGCTGCGCCAGGATTACGTGCGCACCGCCCGCGCCAAAGGCCTGGCGCGGCGAGCTATCCTGTTCCGCCATGCGCTGCCCAACGCCATCCTGCCGGTGATCGCCATGATCGGCATCGACATAGGCATCTTCATGGGCGGCATCGTCGTCGTCGAAAGCGTGTTCGGCTGGCCCGGCATCGGCCAGCTCGCCTGGCAGGCCATCCAACGCGTCGACATCCCGATCATCATGGGTGTGACGCTGGTGTCGGCCTTCGCCATCGTGCTGGGCAATCTGCTGGCCGACATCATCGCGCCCTTCATCGACCCCCGCATCAAGCTCAGATGAAATGAAAACCAGACAGAGAAAGGGAACATAAAAATGAAAAATTTTCTCGCATCCACGGTAGCGGCATCGGCGCTGGCGCTGATGCTCGGCATGACGAGCGTTCGCGCCGAGGACGCCGTCGATCCGAACGCCAAGCAGGGCGGCGCCATCACCATCACCTACAAGGACGACGTCGCCACGCTCGATCCGGCGATCGGCTATGACTGGCAGAACTGGTCGATGATCAAGAGCCTGTTCGACGGGTTGATGGATTACGAGCCGGGTACCACCAATCTGAAGCCCGACCTCGCCGAAAGCTACGAGATTTCGCCCGACGGCAAGACCTTCACCTTCAAGCTGCGCCATGGTGTGAAATTCCACAATGGTCGCGAGATGACGGCCGACGACGTGAAATATTCGCTCGACCGCGTCACCAATCCGAAGACGCAGAGCCCCGGCGCCGGCTTCTTCGGCTCGATCAAGGGCTATGACGATGTCGCCGCCGGCAAGGCCGAGAGCCTCTCCGGCGTCACTGTCGTCGACCCTTACACGGTCAAGTTCGAACTGACCCGCCCCGACGCCACCTTCCTGCATGTGATGGCCATCAACTTCGCCCATGTCGTGCCGAAGGAAGAGGTCGAGAAATACGGCGCCGATTTCGGCAAGCATCCGGTCGGCACCGGCGCCTTCAAGCTCGCCGAGTGGACGCTCGGCCAGCGCATCGTCTTCGAGCGCAATGCGGACTACTGGCACAAGGGCCTGCCGCATCTGGACAAGATCACCTTCGAGATCGGCCAGGAGCCGATCGTGGCGCTGCTGCGCCTGCAGAAGGGCGAGATCGACGTCCCCGGCGACGGCATTCCGCCAGCAAAATTCCAGGAGGTGATGGCCGATCCCGAGCAGAAGGCACGCGTCGTCGAAGGCGGCCAGCTGCACACCGGCTATGTCACCATGAACACCACCATGGCGCCGTTCGACAATGTTAAGGTGCGCCAGGCAGTCAACATGGCGATCAACAAGGCGCGCGTCATCCAGATCATCAACGGCCGCGCCGTGCCGGCCAACCAGCCGCTGCCGCCGTCGATGCCGGGCTACGACAAGGAATACAAGGGCTATCCCTATGACGTCGCCAAGGCCAAGGCGCTGCTCGCAGAGGCTGGCCACCCCGACGGCTTCGAGACACAGCTGTTTGCCATGAACACCGATCCCAACCCGCGCATCGCCCAGGCGATCCAGCAGGATCTGGCGGCGATCGGCATCAAGGCAAGCATCCAGTCGCTGGCGCAGGCAAACGTGATTGCCGCCGGCGGCGACAAGGCCGGCGCACCGATGATCTGGTCCGGCGGCATGGCCTGGATCGCCGACTTCCCGGATCCGTCGAACTTCTACGGCCCGATCCTCGGCTGCGCCGGTGCGGTGCCAGGCGGCTGGAACTGGTCGTGGTATTGCAACAAGGATCTCGACGCCAAGGCGGCCGAGGCCGACTCGGTGGTCGACCCGGCTAAATCAGGCGAACGCGACAAGATGTGGAGCGCCATCTACGACAAGGTGATGGAAGACGCGCCCTGGGCGCCGGTCTTCAACGAGCAGCGCTTCACCATGAAATCGGCGCGCATGGGCGGCGCCGACAACCTCTATGTCGACCCGGTTCATATCCCGATCAACTACGACAATGTGTACGTAAAAGATGTGCAATAACTGCGACTACACCATCCACGGGCGCCAACATCATTTCGGCTGGGACAATTCGTTTGCCCCGGCCGAGCGGGTGGCGCCCGGCTCGACGATCGAGTTCCAGTGCCTCGATTCCTCCGGCGGCCAGTTGCAGGCCGGCAGCACGGTCGCCGACGTCGCCAAGCTCGACTTCGCCACCGTCAATCCGGTGACCGGGCCGATCTTCGTCGAGGGCGCCGAGCCGGGTGACGCGCTGAAGGTGACGATCGAGATGTTCAAGCCGTCCGGCTTCGGCTGGACGGCCAACATTCCGGGGTTTGGGCTGCTCGCCGACGACTTCAAGGAGCCGGCGCTGAACATCTGGAAATACGACGCTGCCTCGCTCGAGCCGGCGCTGTTCGGCAAGAATGCGCGTGTGCCGTTGAAACCCTTCGCCGGCACCATAGGCAACGCGCTGGCGGAAAAGGGCCACCACTCGGTGGTGCCGCCAAGGCGCGTCGGCGGCAATCTCGACATCCGCGATCTCGCCGCCGGCACCACGCTCTATCTGCCGGTGGAAGTGGCGGGCGCGCTGTTTTCGGTTGGCGACACCCATGCCGCGCAAGGTGACGGCGAGGTCTGCGGCACGGCGATCGAAAGTCCGATGGACGTCGTGCTCAAGCTCGACCTGGTCAAGGATGCCAGGCTGAAGACGCCGCGCTTCACCACGCCAGGCCCGGTGACGCGCCATCTCGACGCCAAGGGCTATGAGGTGACGACCGGCATCGGTCCGGACCTGATGACCGGCGCCAGGGAAGCGGTTGCGCAGATGGTCGACCTGCTCGCCGGTCGTTATCACATCGACCCAGTCGAGGCCTATATGCTGGCCTCGGTCTGCGGCGATCTCCGCATCAGCGAGATCGTCGACATGCCGAACTGGGTGGTGTCGTTCTACTTTCCGCGCTGCGTGTTTGAATGAGGAGGGGGGTGTGCCGGAGTAAATCCCTCTCCGGGTCACGCGCGCAATGATCGCCGCCAGCGAACCCATACTCGGCATCGCCAACCTCTCCGTCAGCGTGCGCGGCGAGGAGGGCGAGCGCGAGGTCGTCTCCGACCTGTCGCTGACGTTGTCTCGTGGCGAGACGCTGTGCATTGCCGGTGAATCCGGCTCCGGCAAATCGATGACCGCTCTGGCCATCATGCAGCTTCTGCCGCAGCCTGCCGCCAGGATTTCATCCGGCAAGGTCCATCTCGGCGACACAGATCTGACGATTCTGGACGAGCGCCGGATGCGGCGCATTCGCGGCAACCGCATCGCCATGATCTTCCAGGAGCCGATGACCTCACTCAACCCGGTGCTGTCGATCGGCCGGCAGCTCACCGAATCCATCGAGGCGCATACCTCCCTGTCGCAGAGCGAGGCTCGCCAGCGTGCCATCGAGGCGCTGAAGGCGGTGCGCATTTCGGAAGCCGAAAGCCGGCTAAAGCAGTTTCCGCACGAACTGTCCGGCGGCATGCGCCAGCGGGTGATGATCGCCATGGCGCTGGCGCTCGAGCCGGACGTGCTGATCGCCGACGAGCCGACGACGGCGCTCGACGTCACCGTGCAAGGCGAGGTGCTGGAACTTTTGCGCGATCTGCAGCGCCAGCATGGCACCAGCGTCATCCTCATCACTCATGACATGGGCGTCGTCGCCGAAATGGCCGACCGCGTCATCATCATGCGGCATGGCCGCATGGTCGAAGAGGGAAAAACCGCTGACATTTTCGCCAGGCCGCAAGCCGGCTACACGCGCGAGCTGCTGGCCGCCGTGCCGCGCATCGGCAGCGGTATCGGTCGCCAGGAATCCAGGAGTGCCGAGACGGCAACGCCGGCCAATGTCGCTGACGTCAAGGACCTGCATGTCCGTTTCGACCTGCATGGCGGCTTCTTCGGCCGGGTCACTCGTCGCGTCCACGCCGTCGAAGGCGTCAGCTTCTCGATCGCGCCCAACGAGACGCTGGCGCTGGTCGGCGAATCCGGTTGTGGCAAGTCGACCACCGCCAAGGCGCTGGCCGGACTGGTGCCCTACAGCGGCGACATCGCCATTGGCGGCCGCAATCTGTCCGGCCTCGGCCGCGACGAGCGCAAGGCGGTGCGCCGCGACGTGCAGATGATTTTCCAGGACCCCTATGCCTCGTTGGACCCGCGCATGCGTGTCGGCGACCTCGTCGCCGAGCCGCTGCTGATCCACGGTATCGCCTCGAAGGAAGAGCGCAGCGAGCGTGTCGCGGCGCTGTTCGAGCGCGTCGGCCTGTCGCCCGATCAGATGGAACTCTATCCGCATGAATTCTCCGGCGGCCAGCGCCAGCGCGTCTGCATTGCCCGCGCGCTTGCACTGCGGCCGAAGCTGATCATCGCCGACGAAAGCGTCTCGGCGCTCGACGTCTCGGTGCAGGCGCGCGTGCTCGATCTGTTGAAGGAGTTGCAGCGCGAATTCGGCGTCGCCTATCTCTTCATCTCGCATGACATGGCGGTGGTCGAGAACATCTCCGACCGCGTCGCCGTCATGTATCTCGGCCAGATCGTCGAGATGGGCACCCGCGACCAGGTCTTTTCCAACCCGCGCCATCCCTACACCAGGCGCCTGATCGAAGCCGTGCCCGTGCCCGATCCCGCGCAGCGCAGAAGCCGCTTCGCGCGCCTCGACCAGGAAATCCCGAGCGCCACCCGCAGGATCGGCGAGGCGCCGCTGAAACTGGCGCTGAGGGATGTCGGCAACGGCCACCTCGTCGCCGTCGAGGGCTGAGCCGGCACTGCCGCCGGGCGGTTCACATGTTTGTGTCTCTATCTCTCGCCCAAGGCTCGCGTTCCGCCGCCAAACCGTATCGCTTCGAACACTAAATCCCTAACGGCCTCTTGCCCTCTGTCCCTATCTTCCTCATGTTCAATACCATTGCGATGATCGATCGTAGGAGGGTCGGTCGGATTCATCGCTATGGGAGGAAGTCAACCATGAAGGTAAGCCTTTTCGTTTCCGCGGCACTTCTCGCCGCATCCGCGATCCCCGCTTCGGCCGCCGAAATTTCCGACGGCAAGGTCAAGATCGGCATCCTCAACGACCAGTCGGGCGTCTACGCCGACTTCGGCGGCAAGTGGTCGGTCGAGGCGGCCAAGATGGCCGTCGAGGATTTCGGCGGCAAGGTGCAGGGAGCGCCGATAGAAATCATCAGCGCCGACCACCAGAACAAGCCGGATATCGCCTCCAACATCGCCCGGCAGTGGTACGACACCGAGCAAGTCGATGCCATCATGGAACTGACGACCTCTTCGGTAGCGCTCGCCGTCCAGGGGATTTCCAAGGAAAAGAAGAAGATCGACATCGTCACCGGCGCGGCGACCACGGAGCTGACCGGCAAACAGTGCTCGCCCTACGGCTTCCACTGGGCCTATGACACTCACTCGCAGGCGGTGGGTACCGGCGGCTCTCTCGTGCAGCAGGGCGGCGACAGCTGGTTCTTCGTCACCGTCGACTATGCATTCGGCTATTCGCTGAAGGATCAGACCACCAAGTTCGTCGAAAGCCATGGCGGCAAGGTGCTGGGCGAGGTGCGTTATCCCTTGGGATCGACCGATTATTCGTCCTTCCTGCTGCAGGCGCAATCGTCGGGCGCCAAGGTCATCGGCTTGGCCAATGCCGGCCTCGATACCTCCAACTCCATCAAGCAGGCGGCCGAATTCGGCATCGTGCAGGGCGGTCAGCGTCTTGCCGCACTCCTGTTCACGCTGGCCGAGGTGCATGGGCTTGGCCTTCAAGCGGCGCAGGGCGTCGTGTTGACCGAAGGCTATTACTGGGATCGCGACGACAAGAGCCGCGAATTCGGGCAGCGCTTCTTCAAGCGCACCAACCGCATGCCGAACATGATCCAGGCCGCGACCTATTCGGCGGTGACGCAGTATTTGAAGGCGATCGACAAGGCCGGCACGGACGAGACCGAAGCCGTCGCCAAGCAGCTGCATTCGATGCCTGTGGACGACGCGGTGATAACCAACGGCAAGGTGCAGGCGGACGGCAACATGGTCCACGACATGTACCTCTACCAGGTCAAGTCGCCAGCCGAGAGCACCAAGGATTGGGACTACTACAAATATCTCGCCACCATTCCAGGCAACGAGGCCTTCCTCAGCGAGAAGGAAAGCGGCTGTTCGACGGCCGGCCAGTGATAGGCGCGGCCGATGGCGCCGACTGACCTGGACGCGAACGAGCCGCGGGTTGTGCTTTCCGCCCGCGGGTTGCGACGCGACTTTGCCGGCTTCATCGCCGTCAAAAACGTCGATATCGATGTCCGCCATGGCAACATCCATGCCCTGATCGGACCCAACGGCGCCGGCAAGACGACCGTCTTCAACCTGCTCACCAAGTTCCTGGCGCCGACCAGCGGCAGGATCGAGCTGCTTGGCCACGACATCACCCGCACCTCGCCGGCCAGGGTTGCGCGGATGGGGCTGGTGCGCTCGTTCCAGATATCGGCGATTTTTCCGCACCTCAGCGTGCTCGACAATGTCCGCGTCGCGCTGCAGCGGCCGGGAGGGCTCGGCGTTCAGTTCTGGCGCTCGCTCGCGGCGCTCGACCGGCTGACGCCGCGCGCCGAGGAATTGCTGCGCTCGGTTGGTCTCGACGACGCCAGGAACAGGCTCGCCGGCGATCTTTCCTATGGCAGGAAACGCGTGCTGGAGATCGCCACGACGCTCGCGCTCGATCCGAAAGTGCTGCTGCTGGACGAGCCGATGGCCGGCATGGGGCACGAGGACGTGGCCACGGTTTCCAGCCTCATCCGTTCGGTTGCCAGGGATCGCGCCGTGCTGATGGTTGAGCACAATCTGACCGTGGTGGCCGACCTTTGCGACTGGATAACGGTCATGCAGCGCGGCGAGGTGCTGGCCGCTGGCGACTACGCCACCGTTAGCCGCGACGAGCGCGTCAAGATCGCCTATATGGGCACCGCCGATGACTAGTGCCGCACCTCTGCTTGCCGTCACCGGCCTCAACGCCTGGTATGGCGAGGGCCATGCGCTGCACGGTGTCGATCTGGAAGTGTTTGCCGGCGAGACGGTCACGCTGCTCGGCCGCAACGGCGTCGGCAAGACGACGACGCTGCGCGCCATCATGGGGTTGATCCGCAAGCGGACCGGCCGGATCGCCTTCGACGGCAAGGACCTGATGCGGCTGCCGCTGCACCGCACCGCCCATCAAGGCATCGGCTTCGTGCCGGAGGAGCGCGGCATCTTCGCAACGCTGACCGTGGACGAGAATCTGGTTCTGCCGCCGGTCGTCGCGCAGGGCGGCATGAGCGTCGAGGAGATATTCGATCTGTTCCCCAATCTGAAGGAGCGGCGCAACAGTCCCGGCACCAGGCTGTCGGGCGGCGAACAGCAGATGCTGGCGATCGCGCGCATGCTGCGAACCGGCGTGAAGATGCTGCTCCTCGACGAACCGACGGAGGGGCTCGCTCCCGTCATCGTGCAGCGCATCGGCGCGTTGCTGGCGACGTTGAAAAAGCGCGGCATGACGATCCTGCTGGTCGAGCAGAACTTTCGCTTCGCCAGTCGTGTCGCCGACCGTTTCTATCTGATGGAGCACGGCAAGGTGGTGGCGGGGTTTCCGGTCGGCGAACTGCCGGACCGCATGGCGCAGCTCCACGAAGTCCTGGGTGTATGATGGCGCCATGACGATGATCTTCGGAATCCCGGTTCAGGCCTTCCTCGGCCAATTGCTGGTCGGCCTGATCAACGGCTCGTTCTACGCCATGCTGAGCCTGGGCCTGGCTGTCATATTCGGCTTGCTGCGCGTCATCAATTTCGCCCATGGCGCCCAGTATATGTTCGGCGCCTTCGTCGGCTATCTGCTTCTCACCCATCTCGGCATCGGCTATTGGCCCGCTTTGATCCTTGTGCCGCTGATCGTTGGCGTCTTCGGCGTCGTGGTCGAGCGCCTGGCGCTGTCGAGGCTGTACGATCTCGATCCGCTCTACGGGCTGCTCTTCACCTTCGGCCTCGCTCTCGTGCTCGAAGGCATCTTCCGCTATTATTACGGCGTCTCGGGAAACCCTTACGCCGTGCCGCCGCTGCTTGCCGGCGGCACCAATCTCGGCTTCATGTTCCTGCCCAACTATCGCGGCTGGGTCGTGGTCGCCTCGCTGATCGTCTGCTTCGGCACCTGGGCGCTGATCGAGAAGACCAGGCTTGGATCCTATCTGCGCGCGGCAACCGAGAATCCCCGTCTCGTCCAGGCTTTCGGCGTCAACGTGCCGTTGCTGCTGACCCTCACCTACGGCCTTGGCTCCGCGCTGGCCGGGCTTGCCGGCATTCTAGCAGCACCGATCTATCAGGTGAGCCCGCTTATGGGATCGGACCTCATCATCGTCGTCTTCGCGGTGGTGGTGGTCGGCGGCATGGGATCGATCCTCGGTGCGATCGTCACCGGCTACATGCTTGGCCTCGCCGAGGGCCTGACCAAGGTCTTCTACCCCGAGGCCTCCAATCTCGTGGTCTTCGTCATCATGGCCATCGTGCTTCTGGTCCGGCCGGCTGGCCTGTTCGGAAGGGACGCTTGACATGTCGGAAGGGACATCTGACATGACCGAACTGACGCTTCGCGAGGCATCGGCCAAAACCTCGGCACGGCTGGAATGGATGCTGGTCGGGCTCGGCATCCTGGCGCTGCTGGTAGCGCCTTTCCTGATCTATCCGATCTTCCTGATGAAGATGCTGTGTTTCGCGCTGTTTGCCTGCGCGTTCAATCTTCTGCTCGGCTATACCGGGCTCTTATCGTTCGGCCACGCCACCTTCTTCGGCGGCGCCGCCTACTTCACTGCGCATGCCGTCAAGGTCTGGGGCTGGCCGCCGGAAGCCGGCATTCTGCTCGGCATGGCGGGTGCGGCCTTGCTCGGCCTTGTCATGGGCTTTTTCGCAATTCGCCGGCAAGGCATCTATTTCGCCATGATCACGCTGGCGCTGTCGCAGATGTTCTTCTTCTTCTGTGTGCAGTCGCCCTTCACGCAAGGCGAGGACGGCATTCAGGGCGTGCCGCGCGGCATGCTGCTTGGCGTCCTCGACCTGAACGTCTCGCTGAACATGTATTACTTCGTGCTGGCGGTGTTCCTGATCGGCGTCTTCGCCATCTGGCGCATCGTCAACTCGCCGTTCGGCATGATCCTGCGCTCGATCCGCGAGAACGAGAACCGCGCCATTTCGCTGGGCTATTCCGTCGCCAACTACAAGCTGGGCGCCTTCGTCATGTCGGCGGCCCTGGCCGGGCTGGCCGGCTCGCTCAAGGCGATCGTTTTCCAGTTCGCCACGCTCACCGACGTCACCTGGCAGATGTCGGGCGAGGTGATCCTGATGACGCTTCTCGGCGGCATCGGCACCATGGTCGGGCCGATCATCGGCGCCAGCCTTGTCATTGGCCTGGAAAACACGCTTGCCACTTCCGGCTTTCCGGTGACCATCGCCACCGGCCTCATCTTCATGGTGTGCGTGCTGATCTTCCGGCGCGGCATCGTCGGCGAATTTTATGCGCGGATTTTCAAGCGGGCGGGCAAGGACTGAGCACCGGAATCTGGGGGCCGCACGCCAATGTTGGACAACTACGCGGTGGACGGGTTTGGCGTGATCCACCAGGTCGACTCCAAACCGATCAAGTATGACAAGCAGTATATTTCCTATTACGAGGACCTGAGTGACCGGACCATCAAGCTCGGATATCAGCGACTCGGCTGGGTGCTGGGGATCACTGGCGAGATTCCCCGGTCCGTGCTGGAGATTGGATATGGCACCGGCACATTCATCGAAGCCGCGAAAATAACCGGGGTCGCCGACTGCGCCGGCTGCGACATAACCAGGTTTCCGCTGCCCAAGGGCGTCCGCTTCGTCGATTGGGATGAGGCGCTCTCCAGCTCGTGGGATCTCGTCGCCATGTTCGATGTGCTTGAGCATATCCCGGATCTGGGTTTCCTCGCCCGGCTTAAGGCCCGCTACCTGGCCGTCGCCGTCCCTTATTGCCGCTGGCGCGAGCTCGGCGCCGACGGCGACGCCTGGTTCCGGACGTGGCGTATGCGTCTTCCCGACGAGCACCTCCACCACTTCGATCGTGACTCGCTGGTGGCACTCCTCGCACACAGCGGCTTCGAATGCATGACGCTGAACTGCTTCGAGGACGGGATCAGACTGCGCCCTGGCGAAGTGGGTCCGAATATTCTGTCCGGATTCTTTAGAAAGCTATAGACCTCGATCAAATCGATGCGGCTGCTTGGGACCTGGGGCAATCGCGACAATCGCCCGATCGGTACGGGAGCACTGCTGTGGGCAAATCGTGATGCGCGCATTCTTTCGATTGGTTGCCGTTATGATCGTGGTGTCTGGCGCGACCGGCTGCACCAGTGTTTCCTATTACGCGCAATCCGTGCAGGGTCATCTGCGGATCATGACGGCGCGCCAGGATGTCGGAAAACTGATCGAGGACCCTTCGACGCCGAAGGCATTGCGCGCTCGAATGGCATCGGCGAGCGCCATACGACAGTTCGCAACGGATGAACTGGCGCTGCCCGACAACAGCAGCTACCGCAGCTATGTCGATATCGGCCGGGATTCGGTGACATGGGCCGTCTTCGCCGCGCCGGCATTCTCGCTGACGCCGCGAACATGGTGTTTTCCCGTTTTCGGCTGCGTGCCCTACCGGGGATATTTCTCCAGGAAGTCCGCAATTGAAACCGCTGCCGAACTTCAAGGACAGGGCATGGATGTCTATGTGACGGGCATCACCGCATATTCCACGCTTGGCTGGTCGAGTGACCCGCTGCTGAGCACGATGTTCAGCGAGGATAAAACCTATCTTGCAGGGCTGGTGTTCCATGAACTGGCCCACCAGCGCGTCTACGTGCACGACGATTCCGCATTCAACGAGTCGTTCGCTGTCGCCGTCGAAACGACCGGCGTGAAAAAATGGCTGCGCGCGGCTGGCGATACCGCAGCATTGCGCCGTTACGAAGCCGCCCGGAGGCGCAAAGCTGAATTTCTTGCGTTGGTGTCGCAAACACGGGACGAGTTGGCGAAAGTCTATTCCAACGCCGGAACCTCGGAGCAAAAACTGGCCGCGAAGACGGCCGCGATCGAACGGCTGCGGATGCGCTACCGACACATGCGCGACAGGCGCTGGGGCCGATACCGGGGATACGATGCCTGGTTCACTTCCCCGATCAACAATGCAAAGCTCGCCGCGACTTCCGTCTATAGCGATCGGGTGACCGCGTTTCTCCGCCTGTTCGATCTGTGCTCGGGCGACTATGTCAGGTTCTATGCGTCGGTCCGACGGATTGGCGCACTGGACCAAGCTCACCGTGCCGAAGCCCTTGCGGCGGCAGATCGCTGTTATTGAGTCGGTCGAAGTGACGGCCAGAAGTGTCGCGATTTATGATTTTGGTGGAATGAATCGCCTATGCACTCGGCAGCCGATGGAGGAGTTGAGTGGATCATTGGTTGGCCGAGCTCCAAAACCTCTCCGACATGATGGGCCGGTAACGGACCGGCAGGTTCCGGCATCCGACAAGTGACAGCGGCCGCTGAATTCGGTGGACTAACGTCTCAAATTGGCCCAATGCGGATATCCCGCGTTGCAGCGCTGGATTTTGAAAGCTCAGTGACATCGGACTATTGTTGAGGCTGTCGCAAACCCTTTGCAGCGCTGTATGACAGGCGTTCGCGGGAGACAATCATGTTGAAGGCTACCGAAGAGGAGATCGAGGAGGTCCAGGAATACTTTGAATGGCAGGCGCCCGACCTCGAAGTGACCTTTATGCAAAAGGTCTACTCGGAATCTGTCCTGAACACTCGCCACGATGTGTGGGATATCCATACCAACAAGGATCGCTGGTGGGTCATCACGGGCGGCACAAACCTCTACTCTCAGGAGCAGTTCCCAAATATGGACCTTGCTCTCACCTTCCATATTGGCCTAATGCTCCGCATTCCGCGTACGGAAAAACAACAGGAGGGAGATCTACGCATACTCCCGTTCGGTCCCGTCTTCGAGAAGATGGAAGAATCCGGCACCGCTGTGACGCAAGCGCATAATCTCGCGGACTATCAAGCTGTAGGCGTCCGCTGCCGGGAGGCGCTTCTCGAACTGATCAGTGTCGCGCAGGACGCGGCAATATGGACAGGCACGCCGCCACAACGTGCGAACTTCCGCATTTGGACGGAGATCATCTGCAACGATCTTCTGCCGGGCGACACCAACAAAGAGCGTCGCGGGACCCTCAAGAGTGCGCTTGAGTCCGCATGGACGTTTTCAAACTGGCTGACGCATTCAAAGTCGGCCACTTGGATTGATGCCGAGATGGCGCAATCGTTGATCCAACACGCCATCGGCATGGCGACATCACTAATCATTCGCGAGTTGCGCGGGGTGCCTCCGGAGTGCCCGAACTGCGGTTCGCCGCATCTCGAACCCGAGCATGGCGGAAATAATGAGGCACCCGGTATACTTTGGGAACGACCGCGCTGCGCCGACTGCGGATGGGCAGGCAGGCCAGTTCCAATCATTGATCTCGAGGACGGACGGCCAATCATCACACGCGAAGGCGAAGAAACCGACGAGTGCAGCATAATGACGGTACCGTTACGAACGATCCTGAAGCCGGGAAATCCCACGATCGAACCGCTGAGGAACATAGAGACCGGCCCCCCCGAACACGTCGTCTATTTTGCCTACGGGTCAAACATGTCGACCGCCCGGCTGCGCGAACGCATGCCGAGCTGCAAGCCACTCGGCATCGCCACCTTGCCGGGTCATGAACTCCGTTTTCATAAGCGTAGCGTCGACAAGTCCGCGAAGTGCAACGCATTGGCCACTGGCAACGAGAATAGCGTGATCGGGGTTCTGTTCAGCTTCGACCCTGCCGAACGTGCTGAGCTAGACAAGGCCGAAGGCGTCGGAATTGGCTACGAGCACGCGACGGTCACGGTCATTAATGACAAAGGTCGTAGGCGAAAGGTCCTTACATATCTCGCCACTCCCGACTACATCGACGACAGCCTCAAACCTTATAGCTGGTATAAGGACTTTGTCCTTGCAGGTGGCAGAGAACACGGACTGTCACCGGAGTATATTGCCAAATACATCCAGTCGGTTGAGGCGATCGAAGATTCCGACAAGACACGGGACAATAAGCAACGGGCCACGCTCGGAAGTTTCGGGCGGTGAGACTACGGTGTCGGGGCAAGTTGCCCGGCCACACTGCGGACCCGATGTCCGCTTAAAGCGCAACACGCGACCGCATTCAGATGTATGCTTGGGTAGCCGCAATCAACATCGTTGCGGCAAACATACAGCGCAGTCCCGACGTCCAGATGGCGACGGACCGAATCGAGAAACGGCGCGGTTGAGATCGCCCGTGCGCGGTTCTATTGGTCCGAAAACGTCACGCTCACGCCGCGTTGCCGAAAATAAGCCTGCATCAACTTGCGGCCCGAGCGGTTGTTCTGCGCCAGCTTGGTCGGATCGAACACCGCCTGTTTGATCCCCTCTCGCGTCAGCGCCGCCTTAAGCGCCGCGATATGTGTGTCGATGTCGGCATTGTCCGCCCGGAGCGAGGCATAGATGCTCTCGGTCGCCTCGGCCACGGTCAGTTCGCTCATTGGTGTCGTCCTTTGGTTGGTTGGGCGGCGCTTAGCACAGATTCGCGGTCCGCCGATACCGAGACCGTCAGTACAAAGCGCCCATCGTGAAATCGAACCGTTCCTTATGGGGCTTCGTAGAGTTCCAGCGGCAATCCATCCGGGTCCCTGAAAAAGGTAAACCGTTGGTCTGTGTATGGATCGATCCGGATTGGCTCGACGGCAACGCCTGCGGCTTCCAGCCGGATAATCACGGGATCAAGATGAGCCACCGCGAATGCCAGATGTCTCAGGCCTGTAGCCTCTGGGTGGGACGGCCGCATCGCCGGTGCAGGGAAGGAGAACAATTCCAGTTGGGCCGACCCGATCCGCAGATCCGCCTTCCATGACTGCCGCTCCTCCCGATAAACCTCCCGGACCAGATCGAGGCCGAGGAGTTCGACGTAGAACCGTCGCGATCGGTCGTAGTCGGTGCAGATGAGCGCGACGTGGTGAATGGCGTTCAGCATGCTGCTAACCCTGGTCAAGCTGGGAGATGAGGCCAAGGCGCTTCAAGGCCTGGATCGTCGCGCCCTTGCCACGGTGCTGATCAACCCCGAGCCCATTATCCATAACACCCGCGTTCCACCGCCAGCCGCCGCACCAGCGCCAGCACGGCATCGATGGTCGGGGTCGGCTTGTCCGTTAGCCTGCCAAGTTCCTGCACCGCGCTCACCAGCGCGTCGATCTCCATCGGCCGGCCACGCTCCAGGTCCTGCAGCATCGAGGTCTTGTGCTCGCCGACATCGCCGGCGCCCTTGATGCGCCGGTCGACCGCGATGGGAAAACGCACGCCGAGGCTTTCGCCGATCGCCTGCGCCTCCAGCATCATGGTGCGGGCGAGCGTCCGGGTGCCCTCGTCGGCAACGATCGCGGCAAGCGTGCTGCCGGTCAGCGCCGAGATCGGGTTGAAGGAGAGATTGCCCCACAGTTTTACCCAGATCTCGCTGCGGATGTCTTCGCGCACCGGCGCCTGCAAGCCGCCCTTGACCATCTCCTCGGCCAGAAGCGTGACCCGTTCGCTGCGCTCGCCCGAGGGTTCGCCGAGCGAGAAGCGTTTGCCCTCGACATGGCGGATGAGCCCCGGCGCATCTACCTCGACCGCGGGATAGACGACCGAGCCGATGACGCGGTCCGGTCCAATCCGCTGCCAGATCGCGCCGCCGGGATCGACCGCGTTCAGCCTGGTGCCTTCGAGTGGCCCGCCGACGCCGTGGAAATACCACCACGGCACGCCGTTCTGCATGGTGACGACTGATGTGTGGTCCCCAAGCAGCGGTGCGATCTGGTCGAGCGCCGGGGTGAGGGAATGGGCCTTCAGCGCCAGCACGACATAATCCTGCACGCCAAGTTCCTCGGCCTTGGCGGCGGCCCGGACAGGGACGGACGTCTCCTGGCCATCCTCGATCAGGCGCAGGCCATCTGCCTTGATCGCTTCCAGATGGGCGCCGCGCGCGACGATCGAGAGATCGGTGCGGCCGGCGGCGGCAAGCTTGGCAGCGAGATAGCCGCCGATCGCACCGGCGCCGAAGATGGTGATCTTCATCGTCAAAGCCCGAGTTTGGCGGCAAGGCCGATGCGCTGCAATTTGCCGGTCGCGCCCTTGGGGATCTCGTCCAGGATCAGGATCTTGCGCGGCACTTTGAAGTCGGCAAGCCGCGTCGCGGCATAGGTGCGGATGTCGCCCTCGGTGGCGCTGATGCCTTCGCGCAGCACAACCGCCGCCGCCACCTCCTCGCCAAGCTTGCCATGCGGCATGGCGAAGGTGACGACCTGCGCCACCGCCGGATGGTCCATCAGCACATCGTCGACCTCGAGTGGCGAGATCTTTTCGCCGCCGCGATTGATGATCTCCTTGAGCCGACCGGTGACCCTGAGATAGCCGTCCCCGTCCAGCACGCCCTGGTCGCCGGTGTGGAACCAGCCATGCGCGAAAGCCGTGGCGTTGGCATCCGGGTTCTTTTCGTAGCCCGTCGTGACATTGGGCCCGCGGATGACGATCTCGCCGGTCTCGCCTGCATCGAGCAGCCGCCCGTCGGGCGCCATCACAGCCACCTCCGGCCCGGCGGAGGCACCAACGCTGCCGGGCTTGCGCTGGCCCGGCGGCAGCCGGTTCGAGGCCATCTGGTGAGCCGCCTCGGTCATCCCGTAGGATTCGATCACTGGGCAGCCGAAGGTCGCTTCCAGCTCGGTCATTACCTGCGCCGGCAGCGACGCCGAGGACGAGCGGATGAAGCGCAGGCGCGCCGCCGCCAGCGCCTCGGTGTTGCGCGCCGCGCGGGCCAGGATCGCCTGATGCATGGTCGGCACCGCCGTGTACCAGCTCGGCTGCGCCTCGCTCAGCCACTGGAAGAAGCGCAGCGCGTTGAAACCCGGCGTGCAGTAGATGCTGCCGCCGGCAGCCAGCGACGACAGCACGGCCGCGATCAGGCCGTGAATGTGGAACAGCGGCATGATATTGAGGCAACGGTCATCGGCCGTCAGGCCAAGCGTGCCGCCGATATGAGCTGCCGAGGCCGCGATGTTGGCATGGCTGAGCGGCACCAGTTTTGGACGCGATGTCGTGCCGGAGGTATGCAGCAGCAGCGCAATGTCGCTGTCTTGCGCCATGTCGGGCGCGGCCTTCGGTCCGATCGCCGCGCCCTCGATAGCAAAACTGCCGGCGGGTGTGCCGGGCTGCACGACAAGCCGCAGCACGCCGATGCCGAGGCGTTCGGCCACCGTCACCGCGGGGCCGGTCTCACCCTCCGCGACAAGGATCGCCTTGGCGCCGATGTCGGTCAGGTAGAAATCGAGCTCGTCGGCCCGGTAGGTGGGGTTGAGCGGCGCCGTCGAGGCGGCGGCCGCCACGGCGACGAAGGCGGTGGCCATCTCGGGCCCGTTCGGCAGCACGATCGCCACCCTGTCGCCGCGGCCGATGCCGCGCGCATGCAGCTGTTTTGCCGTGTCGGCGATCATGCTGCGCAATCCGCCATGGCTGAGCGTTGCCCTGTCGGGCGCCAGAATGGCGGGGGCGTCGTCGGCGCCGGCGGCGAGACGGCGGGAGAGATCTGCGTGGGTTTCAGTTTGGGTCATGATCACCGGCTGGATTTCGAACGATTACTGGCGAGAGCCCTTCTGACGGGCTTGCCTCGATATGGGCGCCATTGGACAACGGATCGCCTCAATAGCCAAGCGCCAAACCATCCTTGCGCGGATCGGAAGCGCCGGTCAGCGTCCCCTTCTCCCAGTCGATCAGCACCACTTGCCCGCCGCCAAGCGGATGATGCGGTTCGGCGATGCGGTGGCCGCGCCGGCGCAGGCCCTCGGTTGCATCAGTGGGAACGCCACGCTCGGCTTCCACTGTGTCATCGTTGTAAAACACCCTCGGCGCATCCAGTGCCTGCTGCGGGTCCATGCCGAAATCGATCATGTTGGTGAGCAGGTGGACATGGCCAAACGGCTGGTAACCGCCGCCCATGACGCCGAACGGCATCACCACGCGGCCGTTCTTCGTCGCCATGCCCGGCATGATCGTGTGCATCGGCCGCTTGCCCGGCGCGATCGCGTTCGGATGCGCCGGGTCGAGGCGGAAGCTCGAACCACGGTTCTGCAGCACGATACCGGTCTTCGGGCCGACGACGCCACTGCCGAACGAATAATAGGTCGAGTTGATGAAGGAGACCGCGTTGCGGTCGCGGTCGACGATGGAGATATAGACCGTGTCGCTGCCGGGCAGCTCGACGCGCGGCAGATGCGTCATGGCGCGGTCGCGGTCGATCTCGGCGCGTAGCCGGTCGGCATAGGCGCCGGACAGGAGCTGCTTCAGGGGCACCGGGACATGGTCCTGGTCGCCGACATAGCGGTCGCGGTCGCGGTAAGCCAGGCGCCCGGCCTCGATCTCCAGATGCAGGCGTTCGGCGCCATTGGGGTCGAGCCCGCCAAGCTCGAAGCCCGACAGCAAATTGAGCATCAAAAGCGCCGTCAGCCCCTGATTGTTCGGCGGCATCTGGTGGATCTCATGGCCGCCATAGGAGGTGCTGACCGGCGCCACATAGTCGCCTCTGGTCGCGGCAAAATCCTCGGCCGTATGAAGTCCGCCCAATTCGTTGAGCCGGCTCACCATATCGTCGGCGACCGCGCCTTCGTAGAAACCGGACCGGCCGTGTTTGGCGATGATGCGCAAGGTCGCCGCCAGTTCCGGCTGCCGATGGACGTCACCCGCCTTCGGCGCCCTGCCGCCGGGCAGGAAGATGCGCGCGGCATGCTCGTCGGCCGACAGGTCGGTCTCCGGCTCGGCCCAGTCGAAGGCGACGCGGTCGTGCACGACATAGCCGTTCTCGGCATAGTGAATGGCCGGCGCCAGCGCCTCGGCAACGCCCTTGCGGCCATGGTCTTCGAGCAGGCGGCTCCAGGCGTCGACGGCGCCCGGTACGGTGACCGCATGCGGACCCTGCAGCGGGATGCGGTCGAAGCCTTTTTCGAGATACCAGCCGACCGTCGCCCTGGCCGGCGCTCGCCCCGAGCCGTTGAAGGCCAGCACATTGCCTTGTCCTCCGGGAGAATAAAGCACGAAGCAGTCGCCACCGATGCCCGTCGATTGCGGCTCGACCACACCCTGCACGGCGGCGGCGCAGACCGCGGCGTCCATGGCATTGCCGCCGGAGCGCAGCATGTCGATGGCCGCAAGCGTTGCAAGCGGATGCGAGGTCGCGGCAACCGCCTCGGTGGCCCGAACCGGCGAGCGGCCGGGAAACTGGAAATCACGCATTCTGTCTGAATATCCCCTAGTCACTTCTGCAAATTGGTCACTGCGAATTGATCTGGTGAAATCAATGCCGCCGGCCGAAGATCTGCGCAACCGACAACAGCACGACCGACAGAACGATCAGGCAGGTCGAGATGGCGGCGATCGTCGGGTCGATCTGGTCGCGCAGCGCATTGAACATACGGCGCGTCAATGTCGTCGTCTCGCCGCCCGATATGAACAGCGAAACCACCACTTCGTCGAAGGAGGTGATGAAGGCAAACAGCGCGCCCGAGACAATCGAGAAGCGCATCTGCGGCATCGTCACCTGCCAGAAGGCGGCGACGCGGCCGGCGCCGAGGCTGCGCGCCACGCGCTCCTGGTTCATGTCGTAGGAGCGCAATCCCGACAGCACGGTCAGCACCACCAACGGCAGCGCCTGCACCGTATGCGCGATGACCAGGCCGGTCAGCGTGTTGTTGAGGCCGATGCGCGCATAGAGAAAGAAGGTGCCGATGCCGATCAGGATCACAGGGACGATCAGCGACGCCGTCAGCAGCGCGTTGATGGTGCCGTTGAAGCGCAGCGTGCCCCGGTTGATGGCATAGGCGGCCGCGGTGCCGAGCGGCGTCGCCACCAGCACTGTCATGACAGCCACCTTGACCGAGACGATCGTGGCATCGCGCCACTCCAGCGACCCGAAATAGGCCTGGTACCAGCGCAGCGACCATTGCTGCGGCGGGAATTGCAGCAGCGTCGAATCGGAAAACGACATGATGACGATGATGATCGACGGTGCGATCAGGAACAGCAGCACGAGGCCGCCGAGGCAATAGAGCCATAGGCGTTGCCGGTGCGAGATAGGCAGGCCGAGATCCCTACTCATCGTGAACTCCACACGCCGGTGGCACGCGCGCCGAGCAGCCACTGGAACAGGCCGAGAAGCGCCAGCGTCACCACCAGCAGCACCACGCCCAGTGCTGCACCCGCGCCCCAGTTTGAATAGAGGCTGGTGGTCTGTTCCATGCGCATCGCCCACATGATGACCTTGCCGCCGCCCATCAAAGCCGGCGTGACGAAGAAGCCCAGGCAGAGCACGAAGACGATGACCACGCCCGAGGCGAGGCCTGGCAGCGACAGCGGAAAGAAGATCTGCCGGAAGGTGGCAGTCGGGCCGGCGCCGAGATTCATGCCGGCGCGCAGGCAGTCGGTGTCGATGGTCTTCATCGAAGCGTAGAGCGGCAGCACCAGGAACGGCAGCAAGATATGCGTCATGCCGATGACGACGCCGGAAAAATTGTTGGCGAGCGATAGCGGCTGGCTGATGATTCCGAGATCGATCAGCCAGCTGTTGATCAGTCCCTTGCGCTGCAGGATCACCAGCCAGGCATAGGTGCGCACCAGAACCGATGTCCAGAACGGCAGGATGACGAAGATCAGGCAGATCGAAGCCGCCCGCCGCGGCAGTTGCGACAGCATGTAGGCCAAGGGATAGCCGAGCAGCACGCAGGCGCCGGTGACGATGAAGGCGACCTTGAAGGTGGTGATGAAGGTCTTGATGTAGGAGGCCTGCTCGAAGAATCGCGCATAATTGGCGGCGCTGAAGCCGCCCGCTTCGTCGAACAGCGACAGCCAGAACAGCCAGCCGATCGGCACGATGATGATGGCGAAGACCAGAAGCAGGCTTGGCGACAACAGCGCCAGCAGCCGTAGTGATTCACGCCGGGCGTCGGCGTGAAGTCCCTGCGTGTTGAGCTCCCGGCCTGCGGCGCTGCCGATCTCTTCCATGAGGGCGGGCTGCGCGCTCATCAGTCTGCCGCCACCAGGATCGTGTCCTGCGCATCGAGACCGAATGAGACTGGCTGGCCGGGCGCCGGCATTTTGGCCAGCACATCGCTGCGGCAATAGTCGCGCAAAGTCAGCTGGCGGCCGTCGCGCAACGCCGCGTAGCAGACGAAGCTGTCGCCCTGATAGATGATGTCGCTGACTTTCGCCTCGAGCACGTTGACGCCGCTTGTCGGTTCGGCGTCTGCCAGGAGCCGCAGCTTTTCCGGCCGCACCACCATCAGGTGCTGGCCTGCCGCCGGCACTGGTGCCGCGGTATGGATTCTCCGGTCCTCGTACCAGACGGAGCCGTTGCGGCACTCGACCGGAATGAAATTCGATTCGCCGATGAAGCCGGCTACAAATCGCGTTTGCGGCCTGGCGTAGAGGGTTTCAGGCTTGTCGAGTTGTTCGATGCGCCCGGCGTTCATGACCGCGATGCGGTCGGACATGGTTATGGCTTCGCGCTGGTCGTGCGTGACATAGACGGTGGTCATGCCGAGCCGGCGATGCAGGGCGCGCAGCTCGATCTGCATGTGCTCGCGCAGGCCCTTGTCGAGCGCCGACAAGGGTTCGTCCATCAGCACGATGCGCGGCTCGAAGACGATGGCGCGCGCCAGCGCCACACGCTGTCGCTGGCCGCCGGAGAGCTGGTCGATCCGGCGCTCGCCCAGGCCCTGCAATTTCACCAGATCGAGCGCCTTCTCGACACGTTCGGCCGTCTCGGCGGCGGCGACGCCGCGCTGCTTCAGCGGAAAGGCGATGTTGTGGAAGACGTTCATGTGCGGAAACAGCGCGTAGTTCTGGAACACCATGCCGATGTTGCGCTTGTGCGGCGGCGTGGTGATGATCTCGTCGCCGCCGACCCTGATCGAGCCGGCATTGGCCCGCACGAAACCGGCCAGGATCATCAGCAGCGTCGTCTTGCCGGAACCGGAAGGGCCGAGCAGCGTCAGGAATTCGCCGGCCTCGACATCGAGGTTAAGGTCGCGCAGCACAGGCACGCTGCCAAATCGTTTCTCGATCCCGCGCATGCCGATGGGCAACGCGGATGGCGCAATGGACAAGATTTTTCGCTCCTTAGCCGCAGAGAACAGGTGGCGAGGCAGTGGCTGGTTACGCTGCCCGCCGTAAGCTTGTGTCCGCAGCCTATTGCTGGACCAGGTTGTTGAACTTTTCCGTCGCCTCGACCAGATTGTCGCGCCAGAATTCTGCATCCTGCAACACCTGCTTCTTGACGTTTTCGGGCGCCGAATTGATGTCCTTGATCCTGTCCTGCGGGATCTTGCCGGTCTCGAAAGCCTTCTCGTTTACTGGGCCATTGTCGACGTAGAGCGGCAGATTGGCCTGCAGCTGCGGGCTGACGAACATCGCAAGCGCCTTCATCGCGGCTTCCTTGTTCTTGGCACCCTTGGGGATGACCATGCAGTCGGCGGTCAGCACGCCCTGGTCAAAGGAGAAGCTGACCGGCGCGCCTTCCTTCTTCAAGGTGCCGGCACGGCCGTTCCAGATGCTTGCCATGTCGACCTCGCCATCCTTGACCAATTGCATGGCCTGAGCGCCGGAGGTCCACCAGGCGTCGACATGGCCACGGATCTTGTCGACCGATTTCAGCGCGCCGTCGACATCCACGGGATAGACCTTGTCGATCGGCAGGCCCGAGGCGAGAGCCGCGACGCTCAGCGTTTCGGTCGCCTGGCTGCCGCTCAACGCGCGCCGTCCCGGAAACTTTTCCACGTTCCAGAAGTCGGCCCAGGTCTTGGGGCCTTTGTCGCCGAAGACGTCTGTGCGGTAGATCAGCACGACGGAGGTGTAGGATATGCCTACCCAGTCGTCATGGACGAGCTTGGGGTTGATGCCGCTCTTGTCGATAATGCCGTAGTCGAGCTTCTCGAACAGCCCTTCCTTCGAACCGCGCGCGCATTCGTCGGCGCCAAGTTCGGTGATGTCCCATTTCACTGCATTGCCGGTTACCTGCAGCCGGACGTCGTCGAGGCCGTTGGTGGTGTCCTCCTTGATGGTGATGCCGAGCGCGTCGGCGGTCGGCTTGAAGAACGCCTTGGTCTGCGCTTCCTGGTAGGTGCCGCCCCACGAGGCGACGGTGATGGTGTCGCCCGCCATTGCGGGGGCCGCGAGGGAGGCCATGAGGCCCGCCATCGCAACGATACTAACGCTTCTGGTCCTGTTCATTTTTTCGGCTCTCCACCGGTGTTCCCATTGTTTTTGATTTAGCATGCTATTTTGTATACAATTTTGAGTGTAGCTTCGGGATCAGCGATGTCAACGCCGATCGGCGCGCCTGGGGTCGTCGACCCGGGCTGGGAGATGGGGCGCCGGGGCGTGGCAAACCGCGCCGACTTTGAATACAGCTATGCGTGAGAACATATGCCGGCGGAAAGACCGGAGAACTGGAAACGGAACTTGGCCAAGGAAACCAAAAACACGCTGCGCGACTCGGTCTATTCCGCGCTCAAGGCGATGATCGTGACCGGCCAGATCCCGCCGGGATCGCGCGTCACCGAGAACGACATCGCCGCAAAACTCAATGTCAGCCGCACGCCGGTGCGCGAGGCCTTCAACCGCCTCGAGCGCGACGGCCTGGTCACCGGCCGGCCGCGCCAGGGCTATGTCGTCACCGAGTTCGACATCAACATGTTCCGCGAGGCCTTCGAGATCCGCGAACTGCTCGACGGCCACGCGACGGCACTGGCCGCCGCTGCTGCGACGGAACAGGACAAGGCGCGGCTGCGTGCCATGCTGGCCGAATGCGAGCGGCTGGCCGCCATTCCGGAGCGCACCACGCACGAAAAATTCCAGGAGCTCGAAGTCGGCATCGACCTGCACCGCGTCATCGCCGAAATCAGCGGCAATGCGATGCTGCATGGCATGCTGTGCGGCATCCTCGACAAGTGCCAGCACTATGTCTGGACCGAGCTGTTGTGGCTCGACGAATGGAAGATCGCCCGCGACGAGCATGCCGAGATCGTCGAGGCGATCTGCGCCGGCGATGCCGCCCGAGCCGGCACGCTGGCCCGCGCCCACGTAAGGGGCTCGCGCGACAATGTGCTGCGCCTGCTGCAGGCGAAATCGGACTACCAGAGTTTTCTGGCCAAGGCGTCCTGAGCGGCGCTGGTGGCGGCGTCAGATGGTCCGAGCGGCCATGGATATTGCTATCGACAGCACTACTATATGTCTCACGAACTGCGACGAGGACGGTCCAGTGCTTCCCTCGACAGGGCTCGATCGGTTGAGCGCATTTTCGGATGGCGTGTTCGCCGTCCTCATCACGGTGCTGGTCCTCGACTTGCGCCCGCCGGAGTTGCCGACGTTCAAGGCGCTTCTGGAGCTCTGGCCGACATGGCTGAGCTACAGCGTCAGCTATCTCTTCATCGCCATCGTCTGGGCGAACCATCATCATCTGTTACGCCACGCCAGGGAGGCGACAGCCAGCCTGATGTGGTACAATTTCGCACATCTGTTCTCGGTTTCGCTGCTGCCGCTGGCGACCGCGTGGATGGCGGTCAGCGAGCTGGCGCCGCAGCCGGTCGCCTTCTATGCCGCCGTCTTCTTCCTGGTGAACCTGACCTACATTCTTCTGATCCGCGAACTCATCGACCCGATGCCGGAGAACGCGGTTCCGCTCGCGGTGCGCAAGCGCATGCGCATCCGGTCGCTCGCGACGCTCTGCCTATTCGCGCTGGCGGGGCTGGTCGCCCTGAAATATCCAGTCGCGGGTTTGGCGATCTGTTGCTGCTGCTTGGCCGTCTATCTCAGGCCGGAAGCGCCCGGGGCAGGCAAAAGCTCGGGCAAAGGCTGAATTCTCGCACCCGACGCGTTAAACGGCTTCAGCCCTTGCGCTCCTGAAGGCTGTTGCCGCCATCGACCACCAGCAGGGCGCCGTTGACATAGCTGGCGCCTTCCGAGGCCAGGAACACGACCGCGGCGGCCACCTCATCCGGTCGCCCGGCCCGCGCCGGCGGCGTATTCAGGGCGGCTTGCCGCTCCATCTCGCTCGACGACCCTGTTTCGATCCAGCCGGGAGCCACGGCATTGACGGTCACGCCGCTTTTCGCCACTTCGAGCGCCAGCGTCCGCGTCAGGCCGACCATGCCGGCCTTGGCGGCGGAATAGGCTGATGTGCCTTCGAAAGACACCAGCGGTCCGGTGACCGACGCCACATTGACGATACGCCCATAGCCCGCTTCGACCATCGCCGGCAGAAACGCCTTGGTGACGAGGAATGCCGTCTTCAGGCTGACGTCGATCCCCTGATCCCAGTCGGCCTCGGTCATGGCGAGAAACGCCTTGTCGACCGATGGCGATGCCAGCGAGCCCATGCCGGCATTGTTGACCAGGATGCCGACCGCGCCGACATCGGCCCGCAGCCGCGCGACATCGGCAGCTATGGTGAGATCGGCGACCACGGCCTTAGCGTCGATGCCTTCTGCACGGAGCTCAACGGCGCGATCGAGCACACGCCCACTGGCACCGGTGAGAAAAACGGCATGGCCGGCACGGCCGAGCTGGCGGGCAATGGCGAAACCGATGCCGTCGGCCGCTCCGGCCCCGGTGATCAAAGCGCGCTTGATGGGGGTAGAGGTCATGGTCAAATCAGGCTCCGCTGGTTGCGCCTGTCGCGGTCTTACCACGCACATTGGGGTGATGGCGCTGCGAAGATTTGCTCTGCAACATCCCGCCCCGCTTTGCGTTCTCGACGTGCGAAGACGAGCCGAACGAGGCGTGGCGATAGAGCGGGCGTGGGAAGGACGATCTTGATGCCCTAGATCCGGAAAATACCGTGTCTTCCGCAGGTGGGTGCTATGCGAGCGGGGCGAAACGGACTCAGCGTGAGCCAATCGCGCGGGTTAGATCCTCTTGTCTCAATTCCGATGTCGTAGCGCGTCGACGATCACCTTGAACGCGGGAAGATTCTGACGACGGCTCGGATAATAGAGGAAATAACCGTCGAAGAAGGGCGACCAATCATCGAGAACCTGCACCAGCAGGCCCGAGGCGATGTGCTGCTCCACGATGTTCTCGGGCACATAGGCGATGCCGTAGCGGTGCACGGCTGCGTCGATCATGGCGTAGGAATTGTTGAAGGTCAGCTGGCCGTTTACCCGGACGCGCAACGCCTGCCCATCCTTCTCGAACTCCCATGCATAAAGACCGCCGGCGGTCTCGTGACGCATATTGATGCAGACGTGGCGGATCAGGTCCTGTGGGTGCTCAGGCACACCACGCGCGGCGAAATAGTCGGGAGAAGCCACGGCCACCAAACGCCAGTCCGGACCAATTCGGACCGCGATCATGTCCTTCTCGACGCTCTCTCCCAACCGGACGCCCGCGTCGAAGCCCTCCTCGATGATGTTGCGGAACGTGCTGTCCAGGATCAGTTCGACACCGATATCGGGATAGGCGCTGAGGATCGGCTTCAGCTTGGGCCAAACCACGCTTTCAAGCGCGTGGTCGGACAGCGTCAGCCTGATCGAGCCCGAGGGTTTTTCACGAAACGCCATCAACGCGGCGATCTCATCCTCGATTTCGCCGATGCGCGGGGCGATCGTCTGTAACAGCCGCTCGCCTGCGGCGGTCGTCGCGACATTGCGCGTGGTGCGGGTCAGGAGGCGTATGCCCATTTGCGCTTCGAGCTGCTTGATCCTGTGACTGAGCGTCGACTGCGCGACGCCGAGCTTTGCCGCCGCCTTGGTGAAGCTGCGCTCCTCGGCGACGGCCTGAAACCACGTCAGTTGATTGAGGTCGGTTTTGGCCATGAGCTTCTCTCGTTTGCCATGCCGCAGCACATTATTCGATGTGGTCGATTAGTTCATGCGAATTTCGATGGCTAATCGCTTTATGGCAAAGCCACTAGTTTTGCGTTGCAACAATTCAGCAGGAGCAAACGACATGGCGATTGCCGCCGCAACCGATGCGGATAGCAAACCGGACGCCGCCTGGGGCGCGGTTCTTTCGATGGCACTGTGTGTGGCAATGCTGATCGCCTCGGAATTCATGCCGGTCAGCCTGCTCACCCCCATGGCCGAAGGATTGCGCGCAACTGAGGGACAGACCGGACAGGCGATCTCGATCGGCGGTCTTTTCGCCATAGCGGCGAGCATGGTCATCACCACTGCCGCTGGAACGCTGAACCGCAAATGGGTTCTGGTCGCGATGACGGCTTTCATGCTGTTGTCACTGGTTCTGGTTGCGGCGGCCCCGAATTTCTCCGTGCTGATGCTCGGTCGAGGCCTGTTGGGCATCTGCATCGGCGGCTTCTGGGCACTGGCCACCGCCGTCATCATGCGGCTGGTCCTGAAAGGGATGTGCCGCGCGCGCTCGCCTTGATGTATGGCGGACAGGCGATCGCTGCGGCCTTCGCCGCGCCGATCGGCAGCTATCTCGGCGCCGTGTTCGGCTGGCGCGCGGTGTTCTGGGCGCTGACGCCAATCGTCGCCATCAACCTCGTCTGGCACTTGATCGCGCTGCCGTCGTTGCCCGCGCGCCAGCGGCAGGATTTCCGGACGATGTTCGGCCTGCTGAAGCGCCCCCATTTCCTGCGCGGCCTTATTGCCTCGATGTTATCCTGGGGCTCGGCCTTCACCATGTTCACCTATCTGCGCCCCTTCCTGGAGCAGGTGACGGGCGTCAACGTGGGGACGCTCTCGATCCTGTTGCTTGTACTGGGCTGTGCGGGCTTCCTCGGAACATGGGCGGCAGGGCGTTTCGTGAGCGGCAATGTCGCACCGCTGCTGCGGTTGCCCGCGCTGCTGATGGGCGGCTGCACGCTGGGGCTCCTGCTTCTCGGCGGTTCGGTAGCCGCCGCCGGCCTCTTCCTTGCTCTCTGGGGCGCGGCGAACACCGCAATGTCTGTGATCTGGATGACGTGGATGTCCCAAAACGCGGACGATGCGCCGGAAGCCGCCGGAAGCCTGATGGTCGCAGCCATCCAGGCGTCGATCCTGCTCGGTGCCGTGGTCGGCGGGCTGCTGCTGGATGGCATGACGGTCTTCGCGACCTTCGCCGGCAGCGTGGTTCTCGCCGGCCTTGCAATCGCCCTGATCGGCAATGGCCGGCGGTTGCTGAAGCCCGGACGCCCCGCACTGACGTTCGTTCAACGAACTGCCCAATCCCAATTCATACCAACAGGAGATCGGAAATGCCCATGAATACCCCTGACACGAAAAATTCGGCAAGCGTCATCCACCGGCGCGAACTGTTGAAGTTGACCGGCGCAGGCGTCGCCGCCTTCGGTGCAGTTTCAATATCCAACCCCTTCAAAGCAAAGGCTCAGAATATGTCAAAGCAATGGGATAAGGTCTTTCCGCTCAGCGATAAGATCGATCACGAGAAGATCACATTCAAGAACCGCTACGGCATCACACTGTCGGGTGATCTCTATCTGCCGAAGGACCGGGCCGGCGGACGTCTGCCGGCGCTTGCCGTCGGCGGTCCGTTCGGCGCTGTTAAGGAACAATCCTCTGGCCTTTACGCGCAGACGATGGCCGAGCGCGGCTTCGTCGCACTGGCTTTCGATCCGTCCTACACCGGCGAAAGCGGCGGCGAGCCGCGCAATCTCGCTTCGCCGGACATCAACACCGAGGATTTCAGCGCGGCCGTCGACTATCTCGGCCTGCACGCCGCCGTCGACCGTGAGCGCATCGGCGTCATCGGCATCTGCGGCTGGGGCGGCATGGCTTTGAATGCCGTCGCCGCAGACAAGCGCGTCAAGGCCGTGGTGGCGAGCACCATGTACGACATGACCCGTGTTATGTCGAAGGGCTACAACGACAGCGTGACCCCCGAACAGCGCGCACAGACATTGGAGCAACTGGGTCGGCAGCGTTGGACGGATGCGGAAAACGGCGCGCCAGCCTATCAACCACCCTACAACGACCTGCACGGCGGCGAGGCGCAGTTCCTGGTCGACTACCATGACTATTACAGGACGCCGCGCGGCTACCATGCGCGCGCGGTCAACTCAGGCAATTCCTGGACGCAGACCACGCCGCTGTCGTTCATGAATATGCCGATCCTGACCTACATCGCTGAAATCTCGCCGCGCCCGATCCTGTTCATCCATGGCGAAAAGACCCATTCGCGCTACTTCAGCGAAACCGCCTTCGCGGCAGCGGCGGAGCCGAAGGAACTCATGATCATTCCAGGCGCCAGCCACACCGATCTTTACGACAAGGTGGACGTGATCCCGTTCGACAAGCTGACCAGCTTCTTCAACCAGCATCTCGCTGCCTGACCAGGTCGTATCGTCGAAGGGTGCGGCCGTGTGCAGGAACGATGGACATGGCCGCACCGACCGGGAGACTTTAAATGACACGCGCCGCCGTATGGCTTTCACGCCGCACCTTGCTGGCAGGTGCTGCCAGCCTCGCGCTCCCCTCTTCGGTGCGCTCTCAGACCGACGCAGCCACGGATAGGAAAGGAGCCACCATGCGCCTTAGATTCATCTTCGGGGATCAGGATTTCACGGCGACGCTGGAGGACAATCCTTCCGCGCACGATCTGGTCTCGATCCTGCCGCTGGATCTGACGATCGACGACTATTCGACCAACGAGAAGATCGCCTACCTGCCGCGCAAGCTCACCGAGGAAGGCAGCGGTCGCTTCGGCAACGAGGCGACTGGCGATCTCTGCTACTACGCCCCCTGGGGCAATCTGGCGATGTTTCATGGTCCCTACCGCTGGTCGCGCGGCCTGATCCGGCTCGGGCGACTGGACCAGGGCCCGGCGCCCCTTCTGACGCGCGGAGAACATCCGCTGCGCGTCGAAATGCTTTCCTGAACCCGGGAAGGCCGCTGCGCATGGGGACAATGCCGCGGATGCCGGAAAACCGAAGCAGGTTTCGAGTGACTGACACACGCCGACCAAGTGGCATGAGCGCCTGCTGACCTCGATCCATGATCTGATACAAATAAATGATGCTCGCCTGTCGGGAGATCGCTGTCAGATCGTCGTCGGCACCATCCACATCGCCAATCACCGCTTGGAGCTCCGCCCCGACCGCGTCAGAACTCCGCCAATCTGAAGAGCTTCGAACTCTTTACTGCCTAACGCCGCCGTTTCTACGCTTTTTCGCTCGCAGGCTATTCCCCGCTCGTCGCGTAGGCGCCAATTCGGCAGCTATATCGTCGCAGGGAAACGATGAATGGTTTTGGCGCGCCCGAAGAGATTCGAACTCCTGACCCCCAGATTCGTAGTCTGGTGCTCTATCCAGCTGAGCTACGGGCGCGCAACAGGCCATGCTTTCCATGACCCCGCGATCCGATCGTGAACGACCGGTCGCGACGAGACGTGTTCCCTAGCGACTGAATTTCCGAAAAGCAAGCCGATCCGGTAAAAGTTTTGTCGCAGGCGTGTCATCCGGCAATGACAGCTCGCTTCTCGGCGCCTCAAAACAACCAAAGCGCATCGTGTCTGGGTGGTTCAGACGATGCGCTTTCCATGCATGCCGGACTCTCAGGGCAAAAGGCCGTTTCGCGGGCGACATGTTTCTGGAAGAAAGGGGTGAGACCGAAAAGCTAGGTGTTGCCAAGCGGAAACCGGTCAAGAACCTCACGCCGGGCGGCGCAGGCCGTTGCGGGCCTGGTCGAGCCGGACCGGCTGGTCGGGGATGGTGACGGCGAATGTGGTGCGCCCGCCAATGCTCTCGACCAGCTCGACCGTGCCGCCATGCGCGCGGATCAGTTCGTGCGCGATCGCCAGGCCAAGGCCGGTGCCGCCGCTGCGCGCCGAGCCGCGAAAGGCCGCGAACAGGTTTTCGCGCGCCTTGGGCGGCAGGCCGGGGCCGGTGTCGCTGACGGCGATGCGGCTGACGCTGCCCAGGCGCACGGCCGACACCGCCAGGCGGCGCACCAGGGCGCTTTCACTGTCGGCCGCCATCGCCTGCACGGAATTCCGGCACAGATTGGTCAGCACCCTGAACAACTGGTCGGAATCGGCATCGACCTCGAAGGCCGGCTCGACCGAATTGACGAACTCGATGCCTTGCTCGATGTCCAGCAGGCCGTGCACGTCCTCGACCAGTTGCCGCAGCCTCAGGCGTCGGCGCGCCGGCGGCGGCTCCTGCGTGCGGCCGTAGTGAAGCACGCCTTCGGAATAAGACACGGCGCGGTCGAGCGCGCGCAGCAGTTTCGGCGCGAAGGCCTGCACCGTCGGATCCTTGACCTGACGCAAGCGGTCCGACATCAGCTGCGCCGAAGCCAGGATGTTGCGCATGTCATGGTTGATCTTGGAAACCGCCAGGCCGAGATCGGCAAGATGCTTCTGCTCGGAGAGCATTTTTTGCAGCCGTTCCTGCATCTGCGACAGCTCGCGCTCGGCAACGCCGATCTCGTCGGCGCGGGCAGCCGGATGGATGATCCGCCCGGGATCGTCAGGGGCTTCGGAGAAGGACAGCATCGAGCGCGTCATCGTCCGGATCGGCCCGATCATGATCAGGTCGATGGCGGCGTAGACCAGCATGGCGGTGAACAGCGAGATCAGCAGCGAGACGAAGGCGACGTTGCGCGAATAGCGCAGCATCGCGTTGCGCAGGCTGTTGTCGGGCATGATCAGCTCGAACTCCTTGTCCGAGTCGCCGACCGGACCGAAGACGCGCAGCATACGGTCGCCGCCGAAAAACAACGTGTCGAGCGCGCCGGTCATGCCCTTGATCATGCCGATCGAGGCGATATCGATGTGTTCGTCGACCTTCGGCGGCATTTCGGCCACCACCAGCAGCCGCGAGACGCCGCCGTCGCGCACCGCGATCGCCTTGGCGCCGATCGCCATCAGCACGTCGTTCTGCGCCGTGCGCGACAGCGAGGTGGGTTCACCCTGCACCAGCACGATCGACACCGCCGCCGCCGTGCTCAGCCGCTCCTTCAGCCAGTTCAGCCGGTAGCTGGCGATCCAGGGCAGGAAGATCAGCACTTCGGCCAGCAGCACGAAGACGATGGTCAGTAGCAGCAGCTTGGTCGACAGGCCGCGCGACAGCGGAACCGTGCGCACGCTGGCCGGCGCCTCGGTGGACCCCGCCGTGCCGATCCCTTCCTGTGCCTGTATGGTTTCGCTCATGCGGCTAATGTCTTCACGATCACTTGATCAACGCAGATTAGGCGATTACGGCTTTTTTGCCAATTTCATCCTTGGTCGCAAACATAAACCGGCCTGAATGGCGAAGCTTTCGGCCCGACGACTCCGGATTGACTTCCAAAAGCCTTCTTTCTATAAGCCCGCACACGCTCGGGCCATTCGTCCCGGCGCGGTTTCGATCGCGCCAAAGCCGGCCCGGCAAAGCTCCTGTTACACAGTGACAGAATCAAGAAGGGCCGCACCCCGCGGTATTAAAACAAATGAAGCGTACCTACCAACCGTCCAAACTCGTCCGCAAACGTCGGCACGGCTTTCGTGCCCGCATGGCCACCAAGGGTGGTCGCGGCGTCGTCGCAGCTCGCCGCAACCGCGGTCGCAAGCGGCTCAGCGCCTGAACGGAAGACGAGATCGTTGCCCGCATCCGGCAAGCCAGTGGGACCAAATCCCAAGCGGCTTCTGAAGCGCGCGGAATTCCTGGCTGTCCGTCGTGGTGAAAAACGACGCGGGCGGCTTTTTCTCGTCGAAGTTCTCGACCGCGGCGACGGCCTGTCGCCGCGCGTCGGCTACACCGTCACCAAGAAGGTCGGCAATGCGGTTGTCCGCAACCGCGTCCGGCGGCGGCTGCGAGAAGCCGTCCGTACGCATGCGGCAAGTGACATGGCGCCTGGCAATGACTATGTCATCGTCGGGCGCGAAGACGTGCTTACCACTCCGTTCGGCCAATTGAAGGCCGAACTCTCCCGCCGACTGCGCGGAACACGATAGGCCAAGGGCTTTCGATGGAAAACAACCGGAACTTCTTCATCACCATCGCGCTGTCGGTGCTGATCCTGGCGGTATGGCAATATTTTTATGTGTTGCCGCGCAGCGAAGCGCAGCGCGAGGCCGCCCGCGTCGAACAGCAGCGCGTCGAGGAGCAGAAGAAGGCCGCCGGCACCAATCCCGGTACCGACACCGGAACGCCCGCCGCCCCTGGCGCCATTCCCAACGCACCCGGCACCGATGCCGTGACGCCGGCCGGCCGCGAACAGGCGCTCGCCACGACGACCCGCGCGAAGATCGACACGCCGAGCCTCGAGGGTTCGATCAACCTGACCGGTGCCCGTCTCGACGACCTCAAGCTCAAGCACTACACCGAGACGGTCGACAAGAACTCGCCCGAGATCAGCCTGCTCAACCCGGCGGCACTGCCCAATGGCTACTATGCCGAGATCGGCTTCGTCGGCAACGACAAGACCGGCGCGGTGCCCGGTCCCGAAACAGTGTGGGCTGTCGACGGCAATGCGACACTGACGCCGACGACCCCGGTCACGCTGACCTATTCGAACGACAAGGGCCTGACCTTCAAGCGCACCTTTTCCGTCGACACCAACTACATGTTCACGGTGTCCGACACGGTGCAGAATGCCGGCACGGCCGCCGTCTCGCTGTCCAATTACGGCCGCGTCACCCGCTTCGACAAGCCGCTCGTTGCAAGCACCTATGTGCTGCATGAGGGCCTGATCGGCTTCACCGGCACGGAAGGCCTGCAGGAACACAAATACGCGTCCATCGAGAAGGACAAGCAGTTCACGCCGGGCAAGTCGACCGACGGCTGGCTCGGCATCACCGACAAATACTGGGCGGTGACGCTGGTGCCGACCGAGAAGCAGCCGTTCCAGCCGCGCTATGCCTATTTCGAGGACGGCCGCCATCGCTACCAGTCCGACTTCCTCACCGACCCGATCACCGTCGATGCCGGCCAGTCGGCGACGGTGGAGAGCGAGATCTTCGCGGGCGCCAAGGAAGTCGGCAAGATCAACGCCTATGCGGAAGACCGTCATATCAAGCGGTTCGACCTTTTGATCGACTGGGGCTGGTTCCACTTCATCACCAAGCCGATGTTCTGGCTGATCGACACGCTCTACAAATTCTTCGGCAATTTCGGCCTGGCCATTCTCGCCACCACCGTCATCGTCAAGGCCATCTTCTATCCGCTCGCCAACAAGTCGTACGCGTCGATGGCGAACATGAAGAAGGTGCAGCCGAAAATGCTCGAGATCCGCGAGAAATACGCGGACGACAAGATGAAGCAGCAGCAGGCGATGATGGAGCTGTACAAGACCGAGAAGATCAACCCGCTTGCCGGCTGCTGGCCGGTGGCGCTGCAGATCCCGGTCTTCTTCTCGCTCTACAAGGTGCTCTACATCACCATCGAAATGCGGCACGCGCCGTTCTTCGGCTGGATCCAGGATCTGGCCGCGCCCGATCCGACGTCGCTGTTCAACCTGTTCGGCCTGATCCCGGTCACCCTGCCGCACATGCTGATGATCGGCGTCTGGCCGCTGATCATGGGCGTCACCATGTTCCTGCAGATGCGCATGAACCCGACGCCGCCGGATCCGACGCAGGCGGCGATCTTCACCTGGATGCCTGTCATCTTCACCTTCATGATGGCGGGTTTCCCGGCCGGCCTGGTCATCTACTGGGCCTGGAACAACACGCTGTCGATCCTCCAGCAGGGCATCATCATGAAGCGCCAGGGCGCCAAGATCGAGCTGTGGGACAATCTGGTCGCGCTGTTCCGAAAGAAACCATCACCGGCCGAATAGAATGCGCAGCGCTTTCTCCAGCCTTCAAAGCCCCGCCTCGCGCGGGGCTTTTCGTTTAAGCAGCTCCGGCATCACGTTCCCGTGATCGGCGAAACTTGCGCCCCCTCGGCGGCGTGACTGCCTGTGCGTTTCCAAAGGCTATCAATTCCGATCAGCCCTCACACGGAGGAAGACCACATGCGCTTGCCGTCATTCAGGATCATCGCCCTTTCCGCACTCGTCGCCGGCGTGGCGATTGCCGCGCCCGCCTATGCCAAGAACCCGAATGTCGGCGGCGCGCCGATGTACACAACCAAGAACATCGTCGAGAACGCCGTCAATTCGAAGGACCACACGACGCTGGTCGCTGCGGTCAAGGCTGCCGGCCTGGTCGACACGCTGCAAAGCGCTGGCCCGTTCACCGTCTTTGCCCCGACCAACGCAGCGTTTGCGAAACTGCCCAAGGGCACCGTCGACACGCTGCTGAAGCCGGAGAACAAGGGCAAGCTCACCAAGGTGCTGACCGCGCATGTCGTGGCCGGCAAGATCTCCGGCGCCGAGATGATGAAGAAGGCCAAGGCGATGGGCGGCAAGTACGAGATGAAGACCGTCTCCGGTGACACGCTGACCGCCGAAGTCAAGAAGGGCAAGCTCTACATCATGGATGAGTCAGGCGGCGAGGCGCGAGTGACGATCGCCGACGTCAACCAGTCGAACGGCGTCATCCATGTCGTCAACAAGGTGTTGTTGCCGAAGTAACGGCTTTCGGCAAAGGGGATCAAGGCAGGTCCGTTGGGGCTTTCTCGGGCCTGCCATCCCCGCCTCATGACGAGGTGCCATGTTTCTTGGGAAGTCGTATCGGCATCGGCCGGGGTCCTGTCCCTCACAGGACCCCGGTTTCTTTTTGGCTGCTGCCTGTGCAGCCGGATAAGTTTCGAGCGTCGTCACTCCATCACGGCGCTGTGGTCGATCTTGGCCGGAGTCGCCGGCTTGCGCAGCAACAGAACCAGCGGAATGGCGGCAAGCGACAGGATCATCATCAGCTTGAAGTCGTTCATATAGCTGATGATCGTGGCCTGCAGCGTGACCACGCCGTCGAGCGCGGCGCGGCCCGCGGCGCTGTAGGGATCCATTGCATGGAAGATCGCCGGATTGCTGAACGCCTGGTTGTAGGGCGTCACATAGGTAGCGATGTTGGCGTGGTTGATCTGCACGTTCTGCGTCAACAGCGCGGTGACCACCGAGATGCCGACGCTGGAGCCGATGTTTCGTGACAGATTGTACAGGCCGGTGCCTTCCGCGCGCCGCTCCGGCGCCAGCGTGGCGAAGGTGATGGTGGTCAGCGGCACGAACAGGAAACCCAGGCCCGCGCCCTGGATGAAGCCGGTGCTGATGATCGTCCATTGCGAGACGTCAGGCGTCCAGCCGGTCATGTCGTACATCGCCCAGGCGGTGACCAGCAGGCCGGTTAGAAGCAGCCAGCGTGTGTCCACCTTGCCGATCAGCCTGCCGACCAGGAACATGCAAGCCATGGTGCCGAGACCGCGCGGCCCCATGACGATGCCGGCCGTCACCACCGGATAGCCCATCAGCGTCTGCAGATAGGGCGTCATCAGGGCCAGCGAGGCCAGATAGGTGATGCCGATGATGAAGATGAAGATCATGCCGACGGCGAAATTCCTGTCGAGGAACAGCCGCGGGTTCACGAAGGTGTTGCGGGCGGTGAAGGTGTGGACGAGGAAGATGTAGAAGGCCGACGCGCAGATCAGCGCCTCGACGATGATCTCGGACGACGAGAACCAGTTGAGCTGCTCGCCGCGATCGAGGAACATCTGCAGCGACGCGATGGTGACGCTGAGCATGCCGAAGCCCAGCCAGTCCAGCCTGGCCTTGAGGTCCGTCTTGGTTTCCTGGACGAACATCGAGACGCCGGCGAAAGCCAGCGCGCCGATCGGTACGTTGATGTAGAACACCCAGCGCCAGCTGACATTCTCGGTCAGCCAGCCGCCGATGACCGGCCCGAGCACCGGCCCGACCATCACCGAAACGCCGAACAGCGCCATCGCCGAGCCGCGCTCCTCGACGCTGTAGATGTCGAGCAGGATGCTCTGCGCCAGCGGCACCAGGGCTGCGCCGAACAGGCCTTGCAGCAGGCGGAAGCCGACGATCTGCGGCAGCGACTGCGCGAAGCCGCACAGCACCGACGCGACGACGAAGCCGGTGATGGAGATCAGCAGGATGCGCTTGCGGCCGAAGCGATTGGCAAGATAGCCTGAAGGCGGCGTCATGACGGCCGCCGCGACGATGTAGGACGTCAGCACCCAGTTTATCTGGTCGGCGCTTGCCGAAACGCTGCCCTGGATATAGGGCAGCGCCACATTGGCGATGGTGGTGTCCAGCGCCTGCATGATCACGGCCAGGATCACGCACGCGGTGATGGCGCCGCGATTGGCGACCACGCCACCTGTCGCGGACGCGCCGGTCATGACTTTTGTCCGAACCGACCGAGGAGCTCCGTCACGAAGTCCGGCAGGCCGCGCGCATGGCCGGTATCGATGCCGACCACGACGCTCATCCCGCCGCGCAGCGGCGGCTTGCCCTGGAGATCGTCCACCGTCACGCGCATCGGAATGCGTTGCACGACCTTGACCCAGTTGCCGGTGGTGTTCTGCGCCGGAAGCAGCGAAAAGCTCGACGACGACGCCGGGCTGATCGAGGCGACCCTGCCGTGCCAGACGGCACCGGGATAGCTGTCGACGCTGATCGTCGCCGTCTGTCCCGGCCGCACATAGGTCAGTTCGGTTTCCTTAGGCTCCGCCGCGATCCACAGCTCGGTCGCCGAAATCAGGCTGAACGCCGGCTGCGAAGCCGGCAGGTACTTGCCGACCTGAAGCGCGTCGACATTGGTGACGATGCCGTCGAATGGCGCCTTGACGATGGAATCGGCAAGGTTGCGCTGGGCGTCGTCCACCGCCGACTGCGCCTGGAGATAGAACGGGTTCTTCTCCACCGGCTGGCTGGCGTCGCCGCCGAGCTGGGCAAGCGTCGCCTGTGCCTGCGCTTGGGCAACGGACACTTTCTGGCGGGCGGCGACGAGGTCGTGCTGGGCGCTGTCGAAGGTCGCCTTGGAGGAGGTGGAGGTCTTGAGCAGATCCTGCTGGCGTTGGAAAGCGGCCTCGTAATAGGGGATGTCGGCCTGCGCCTGCTCGATCAGCGCCTGCGACTGCTGGTAGCTCGCCTGCAAGGTCAGCACCTGGTTGCGCACTGTGCCGAGCTGTGCCTGGGCGGCGGCAAGAGCGGTTTCGAAAGAGGCCGGCCGCAACCGGAAAAGCACCTGGTCCTTCTTCACCGCCTCGTTCTCGTGCACGTCGATCTCGGACACAGTGCCGGAGACATCGGTGGAAACGCCGAGCGACTGCGCCTGGATGTAGGCATTGTCGGTCGTCATGACCTGGCCGCCGATGACGTAGTAATAGCCGCCGACGACCAGCGCGAACGGAAGCAGGGCAAACAGGATCGGCCGTGCCCGGCCGCGCTTGGGCTTGACCGGCGCCGGAGGCGCCACCGCAACCCCGGCCTGGCGTGGCTCCTTGGACGGAGCCTCGAGCGCCGCCGGCTCCAGGGCGACCGGTGCTTCGAGCTCGTCATTGTCGATGACGGTGCTGGCTCGCCTTTGCTCGCGTTCGCTGTCCAGCCGGATGACCTGGTCGCGCGCCCGGTCGGCGGCGGATCCGTCTTCTTCGACAGGCTTCTTTGGTGAGGTTGATTCAGCCATGTGTTTTCTCCCGGTCGGCGGCAGGCTGGGCGCAAGCCGCGAGCAGATTGGATTTGATGAGGGATAGGGTTTGCAGCAGATGCAGTTGCGCATCCGCGGAAAGGCCGACAAAGGCCTCGTCACGCGTCTTCCGCCCATTGCCGCGCATGATTTCGATCAGCGGATGGGCTTGCGGCTTCAGGTACAGCAGCCATGCCCGGCGGTCAGCGGGATCGGGCCGGCGCTCGATGAAGCCGCTTGCTTCCATCTTGTCGAGCAGCCGGGCGAGCGTGATCGGCGTGATCTCGATCAGGTCCGCCAGTTTGTTCTGGTGGATGCCTTCATGCAGGCTGAGATAGGCCAGCACCTGCCACTGGGCGCGGGTCAGCCCCGATGCCCGCGACCTCTGCTCGAACCGCTTTCGAAGCAGGCGCGCGACATCGTGCAGCACGAAGCTGATGTTGGGTGACGATGGCATGGGAGGTACTGGAGTTTTTCGGCGCAACTGTTAGTGAGCATGCTTATTATCATCATGCACATAATCTTGCTGGACGCGGTGCGCAAGACGGACTAAGCCCGCCTGGAAAAAATGACGCATGGGCTGCGACCCACCCAAAGGCTCAGGTAGCGGGCTGTTGCCGGGCAAGGATACGACGATGAATTGGCTGAAGATCGCGACCGTGGCGGCCATTGCGGGATGGCCGGGCATTGCGCTCGCAAAGGGCGCCGTCAGTTGCGGCGGCGCCGCCATGCTGGGTGGCGCGCAATTGAACTGCAGCCACGTCGAACCCCAGGCGCCGCCTCAGTTTTGCACTTATAGCTGGGCTCTCCACATGCCGGCCGGCGACCAGAAAATCGTCGAAGGCAGCTTCATGCTGCCGCCCGGCGCCACGAATGTCACCGTCTATCAGGGCAGCGGTTTCGACAGTGCGCTGTCCGATCCGATCGTGATTTGCCGCGGCAGCAAATGAGCAAGGCCGTCAAGGAAAGCTCGCTCGTCGCCCGATTGGTGCTATAGGGCGGATCACGCTATTTTGAACGGGCATTTGAGTTTCGGATGCACCTGGCGGCCATTTCTCTGACGGATTTCGACATGGACGGACCCAACCCAGACATCAAGCACCCGATCCCGATGCATACCCGCGTCGGCTTCCTCAAGGGACTGGTGAACGCGCCGAACATCGAGATCGGCGACTTCACCTATTATGACGACCCCGACGGGCCGGACAAATTCGCCGAGAAATGCATCCTGCATCACTATCCGTTCATAGGCGACAAGCTGATCATCGGCAGGTTCTGCGCCATCGCCGAGGGCGCGCGCTTCATCATGAACGGCGCCAACCACGCCATGTCCGGCTTTTCGACCTATCCGTTCAATATTTTCGGCCATGGCTGGGAAAAGGGTTTTGATCCGGCGACCTGGTCGAAGGAGGTGCGCGGCGACACCATCGTCGGCAACGACGTCTGGATCGGCATGGAGGCGGTGATCCTGCCCGGGGTGGAAATCGGCCACGGCGCCATCGTCGCTGCGAAATCGGTGGTGACGCACGACGTGCCGCCCTATGCGATCGTCGCCGGCAACGCGGCCAAGGTGGTAAAGATGCGTTTCGACGACCGGACAATCAGGCGGCTGCTGGCGGTGGCGTGGTGGGACTGGCCGGTAGACAAGGTCAGCCGCAACCTCGATGCTATCCGGGGTGCCAATATTTCTCTTCTGGAGGCAGCAGCTTGAACGCTCTGAACAGCAGCATAATCGGCACCGAACTGTTTACGCGAGGGTGGATCTTCATCCGCGGCGTGCCGGCGATGAAGTTCCTGCCACCGGAAGGGCCGCCGGAAATCGCCTTTGCCGGCCGCTCGAATGTCGGCAAGTCGTCGCTGATCAATGCGCTGGTCAACCAGAAGGGGCTGGCGCGCACTTCCAACACGCCGGGGCGCACGCAGGAGCTCAACTATTTCGTGCCGGATGGATTTTCGGGCGAGGGCGCCGACCTGCCGCCCTTGGCGCTGGTCGACATGCCCGGCTACGGCTACGCCACCGCGCCGAAGGAGAAGGTCGACGAGTGGACCAAGCTGGTCTTCGATTACCTCAAGGGCCGGGTCACGCTGAAACGCGTCTATGTGCTGATCGACGCCCGTCATGGCATCAAGGCCAAGGACGACGAAGTGCTGTCGCTGCTCGACAAGGCGGCGGTGTCCTACCAGATCGTGCTGACCAAGACCGACAAGATCAAGACTGCCGGCGTGCCGAGGCTGATCGAGGAGACGCTGGCAAAGATCAAGAAGCGGCCGGCGGCGTTCCCGTTCGTGCTGGCCACCTCTTCTGAAAAGGCCGAGGGCCTTCAGGAATTGCAGGCAGCCATCGTGCTTGCCGCCAATGGCGGCTAAAGCATCCGCACCTTAGAGCAATTCTAGGAAAAGTGTGAAGCGGTTTTCCGTCCAGAATTGCGTCTAAACAAAGAGTTAGAGCATGGTCGGGCTAGGGCTTGGCCTCGATAGCAATCGTCTGATGGCCTTCTTCCGCCACAAGTCTTTCGGTGCCGTAGGCCTTCAGGAACATGCTGACGCCTGACCTGACGATGTGGTCGATCTCGTCCTGGGTCGGGGCCTTGGTGCGGTAGGCGAAGATGCACTGGCGGAACAGACCGGCCAGGCACAGTTCGGTGAACTGATAGGCGGCAAGATCGACATCGTCGATGCGCAGCAGGTCGCGCTCGATGGCGGCATTGAGAAAGGCCGCGACCTTGTCGTGGCCACGCTTGGGACCGCGCTCGTAAAAACGCGCGCCCATGTCGGGGATCCGGTCTGATGCCCCGATCACCGTGCGCTGCGCTTGGACGACCTTGGCCGACGTGATCTTGAGAGCCAGCACCTTGCCGAACTTCACCAGCGTCTCGCGCAGGTTGTCGGCATTGTCCAGCACGTCATACATGTTCTTGAAGATGGTGCCGCGCTCTTCCTCGATCAGCGCCTCGAACAGCTCTTCCTTGTTGGCGAAGTAGACGTAGATCGTACCCTTGGAGACGCCGGCCTCGCGGGTGATGTCGTTCATCGAGGCGGCTTCGAAGCCCTTGTCGATGAAGACACGACGGGCGCCGTCGATGATCTGGCTGCGCTTGGCCGGATCCTGCCCCGCGGCCGGGCGGCCACGGCGCAAGCTTTCCAACAGGTCGTCACACGACTCGTTTTCGACATTGGGCGGGGTCTCGGTCATGAAAGTCACACCTCGAAAATAATTCGAACCAAGCGGTTCGATTGCCCTTGATATGGTCCTCTTTACGCGCTATGTCAACGGCCGGATCGAACCGAACGGTTCAGTATTATATTATAACTTTAGAGAGATGTCATGTCCTCGAACGCGCCGACCACTGCCGAAGTCCGTCCCTTCCCCAACGCCAAGGTTGCGCCAGCGACGGAAGCACCGGAAGTGCCTGTCCAGCCCGTCTCGTCGCCGCCGGCAGAGGCTCCGGCCAGGAAGAAGCGTTCGGTGCGTTCCTTCCTGCTGCCGGTCATCGGTATTGCCTTGCTGGGCGCCGGCGCCTGGTATGGGTACGACTACTGGACAACGGGCCGCTTCATGATCTCGACGGACGATGCCTATGTCCAGGCGGACATGGCGTTCATCTCGCCCAAGATTTCCGGCTATGTCGATCAGGTCAAGGTCAGCGAGAACCAGCTGGTCAAGGCCGGCGATCCGCTGCTCGTCGTCGATGACGGCGATTACAAGATTGCCGTCGCCCAGGCCGAGGCGCAGATCGCCACCTTGAGCAAGACGCTCGACCGTATCGACGCCCAGACCGACGCGGCCCGCGCCTCGCTGCAGCAGGCCCAGGCGCAGAAGGTCGCCGACCAGGCAGCGGCCGACAATGCAGCCAAGGTCGCCGCGCGCGCCTCGCAGCTGCTCAAGACCCATGTCGGCACGCAGGCGCAGCTGGACGACGCCCAGACCGCGGTCCAGCAGGCCGATGCCGCCCTTGTCGGGGCCGACGCACAGATCGCCGCCGCGCAAGCCAATATCGGCGTGCTGCAGGCGCAGCGCGCGGAATCGGCGAGCACGCTGGCGTCCCTGCAGCTCAGCCATGACAAGGCGCTGCGCGATCTTTCCTTCACCGTGCTCAAGGCGCCATATGACGGCATCGTCGGCAACCGCTCGGTCGAGCAGGGCGACCTTGTCAGCCCCGGCCAGAAGCTCGCCGTCATCGTGCCGATGGACAAGCTCTACATCGTCGCCAACTTCAAGGAGACACAACTTGCCCGGCTTGTTCCCGGCGAGAAGGTCAGGATCTCGGTCGATGCGACCGACGGCCAGGACTTCGAGGGAACCGTTTCGTCGCTGGCGCCGGCTTCGGGTGCCGTGTTCTCGCTGCTGCCGCCCGAAAACGCCACCGGCAACTTCACCAAGGTCGTGCAGCGCGTTCCGGTCCGCATCGATGTGCCGGCCGATGCGCTGAAGAGCGGTAAGCTGCGCGCCGGCCTGAGCGTCGTCGTCGCCGTCGACAGCCGCACCGCCCCATCCGGGTCGGCGTCAGTGGCAGCGTCGAATTGAGCGGCGGCCGGGGAGCAATGCCATGGCAACCGCAACCCTGACAGCAGGAGCGCCGCCGGCGAGGCCGGCTGTGCCTGACACCATTTCGACGCGGCGCGTCATCGCCTTCCTGGCGATGGTGTTCGGCATGTTCATGGCCATCCTCGACATCCAGATCGTCTCCGCCTCGCTGTCGGAGATCCAGGCCGGCCTCAGCGCCAGCTCCGACGAAATTCCGTGGGTGCAGACCGCCTACCTGATCGCCGAAGTGGTGATGATCCCGCTGTCCGGCTTTCTCAGCCGGATGCTGTCGACGCGCGTGCTGTTCACCATCTCGGCGGCGGGCTTCACCGCGGCCAGTGCGCTGGCGGCGACCGCCACCAACATCGACCAGATGATCGTCTACCGCGCCGTCCAGGGCTTCATCGGCGGCGGCATGATACCGAGCGTCTTTGCCGCTGCCTTCACCATCTTCCCGCCCTCGCGCCGCGCCGTCGTCTCGCCGATGATCGGCCTCGTGGCGACGCTGGCGCCGACCATCGGCCCGACCGTCGGTGGCTATATCAGCCATGCCATGTCCTGGCATTGGCTGTTCCTGGTCAACGTCGTGCCCGGCATCCTGGTGACAACGGCGGCCTGGACGCTGATCGACTTCGACAAGCCCAACCTCAAGCTGTTCAGCAAGTTCGACTGGTGGGGCCTCGCCGGCATGGCGGCCTTCCTGGGCTGCATGGAATATGTGCTCGAGGAAGGCCCCAACAATGATTGGCTGCAGGACCAGGGCGTCTTCATCTGCGCCGTCGTCATGACCGTCGGCGCGGTGCTGTTCTTCTGGCGCGTGTTCACCGCCGAGGAGCCGATCGTCGACCTGAAGGCCTTCACCAACATCAACTTCGCCTTCGGCTCGCTGTTCTCGTTCGTCATCGGCATCGGTCTCTACGGCCTGACCTATCTCTACCCGGTGTTCCTCGGGCGCATCCGCGGCTACGATTCGATGATGATCGGCGAGGCTCTGTTCGTCAGCGGCCTGGCGATGTTCTTCACCGCGCCGATCTCGGGCATCCTGTCGAACAAGATGGACCCGCGCCTGATGATGATGATCGGCTTCTTCGGCTTCGCCACCGGCACCTGGTGGATGACGCATCTGACCGCCGACTGGGATTTCTATGAGCTGCTCATCCCGCAGATCCTGCGCGGCTGTTCGATGATGCTGTGCATGGTTCCGATCAACAACATCGCGCTCGGCACCTTGCCGCCCGAGCGGCTGAAGAACGCGTCCGGCCTGTTCAATCTCACCCGCAACCTTGGCGGTGCCGTCGGCCTTGCGCTGATCAATACCGTGCTGATCGACCGCAACGCCTTCCACTACGCAAGGCTCTCCGAGCATGTGCAATGGGGCAGTGAAGCCGCGCAGACCAAGCTGCAGAACATGACCCGCAATTTCGAGCAGACCCCCGGCCTCGACGCGACAAGCGCTGCGATCTCCAAGTTGTCTGGCATGGTCCAGCAGCAGGCGGCGCTGCTGTCCTTCATGGACGTGTTCTTCATGCTGACGGTGCTGTTTGCGACGCTTGGCCTGTTCACCATGCTGATCCGCAAGCCGGCCGCACCGGGTGGCGGCGGCGGTGGGGGGCACTGATAGGGAGCAATTCCAGGAAAAGTGTAAGGCGGTTTTCCCGGGAAAAGCGCGCAGCGCTTTCCCTTGGGGATTGCGACAAGACAAAGATACGTGGGCAGCGGTTTCGGGAAGCTCCTCCAGTCCATGCCCGAAAAGCTCTGACCGCGCAAAAAACTCCGGGCCGCAAGCCCGGAGTTTTTTGCATTCCAGTCTATGGACTCAGGCCGTGGCGGGTTTGAAGGTCAGCGCGACGCCGTTGATGCAGTGGCGCAGGCCGGTCGGCGCCGGACCGTCGTCGAAGACATGGCCGAGATGGCCGCCGCAGCGGCGGCAATGTGCCTCGGTACGCGTCATGCCGAGCGACCTGTCCACGGTCGTGCCGATCGCCTTGGGGATCTCTTGCCAGAAGCTCGGCCATCCGGTGCCGGAATCGAATTTCGTCTCCGACGAATAGACCGGCAGGTCGCAGCCGGCACAGGCGAAAATGCCCTTGCGGTGTTCGTTGAGCAGCGGGCTGGTGCCGGGGTACTCCGTGCCTTCCTTGCGCAGCACGTCGAAGGCAGCCGGCGACAGGATGGCTTTCCACTCGGCGTCGGTCTTGACGACCTCGAAGCTCTCGGCCGCTTGTGCTGCCTGCGGATCGCCCATGCGCAGCATCGTTGCCGCGGCCCCGATCACGCCGATGGCGGCGGCACCGCTCAAAAGAAAGTCGCGACGGTTCATGACCAGTTCCTCCTGATGTCCTTTTTGCCAAACTACACCGCCGCGCGGAAATCAAAAGCCGGTGACGGTAGCCCCTCGAACGAACACTCCGCGCCCTCCCACATCCGAATGCAGGCGGGCGCGAAGTGCACGGGCCAATTGCGGATCACGGGAGCGGGATCGTGCAATCGACGGAGGGTCCTTGCCGTCAGTTCGCCGGCAGCAAGCCCCTTGTTACATCTTGGGCAAAAGAACCTTGTCGATGACGTGGATGACGCCATTGGACTGTTCGACATCGGCGATCGTCACATTGGCGACATTGCCGTTCTCGTCGGTGACCGTGACCTTGCCGCCGTCGGCCTTGAGCGACAATTCGCAGCCGCCGACCGTCTTGACCTTGTGGGTGCCGCCGTCAGCCTTGGCCATCGCGGCGACATCTGCTCCCATCGCCTTGGCGCCGATGACATGGCAGGTCAGGATTTTGGTGAGCTTGTCCTTGTTTTCGGGCTTGAGCAGCGTCTCGACCGTACCGGCCGGAAGGGCTGCGAAGGCTTCGTTGGTCGGCGCGAACACGGTGAACGGACCGGCGCCCTGCAGCGTCTCGACAAGGCCGGCGGCCTTCACGGCGGCGACCAGCGTGGTGTGATCCTTCGAGTTCACGGCGTTCTCGACGATGTTCTTGTTGGCATACATGGCGGCGCCGCCAACCATCGGGTTTTCGGCGTAGGCGGCGGTGGCAAGGGCCGAAACGGCGATCGTACCGGCGAGCAAAAGGGTGGCGTATCTACGCATGATGTCGAACTCCTCGGGTTTTTCTCTTCCCATTTTTGGGGACGCGAGGAGATACGGAACAAACTCGCCCGAGTTTCAGAAATATTGTGATTTTTGATTTTATCCATGGCGCAGAGGGATTTCCCGAGCCGTCGGCCGCCTGCCGACATGCTGTCTATGGGCATGTTCAGCGAAGGATAGACTTATGATAGTCTGTTGTGATTTTTCAGGTGAAGAGCCGGTCAGATGCTCTTCAGCTCGCCAGCGGCAACCACCGGTCCGGTCGGCTGTCCGGTCGGCGAACCGCCCGACGGCTCGAGGCTGACGGCAAGCACCGCGCCCTGGGCAAGTTTCTGATGGGCCGCCGGCGAGACGATAATATGCGCCGTTGCACCTGCCGGAATGACGCCCATCGAGACCGGCGGGTTCTTGCCCTCGATCATCCACAGCTCGAAGTCCTTGCCGGAAGCACGCTCACCGGAGACATGCGACAGGCCGACTTCGTGATGCGCGGCGTCGTAGACGGCAAGATATTTGACGTCGCTGCCTTCGGCGGCCAGCGAAGCGACGAGTCGCGCCTGCGGCTGCTCGACCGGTGGGTTGAGAATGGGCACGGCGATGTAAATCGCCAGTGCCGCAACCGCGGCTGCGGCAAGGCCGCGCCAGAAGGCCAGGCTGGACCACAGGCCGCCGCGCACTTCGGCGGGCCTGCTCACCGCGGCAGCGGTACCGAACAGGCGGCGGTCGACCGCGGTCTTCACCGAAACCGGCGGCTCGACTTCCCGATAGGCGGCGGCAAGCGGTGAGAGACTGACCTCCCAGTCCTCGACAAGACGGGCGAAAACCGTATCCGCATCGATGCGGCGAGAGACGATCTGGCGTTCGTCGGCATCGAGCACGCCGAGAACGTACTCGGCGGCGAGCAGGTCGTCGCCTCCACGTTCCGGTCCTGTGTCTTCTGCCAGCGTCATCTTTCCAGGCATTCTCTGAGTTTCAACAGGCTGCGGCGCAGCCATGTACGCATCGTGTTCAGCGGCACGCCATGGCGCTCCGCCAGTTCGGCATAGCTCTCGCCCTTGAGATAGGCGCCCCGGACGGCGGCTGCCCGGTCCTTCTCCAGCTCATCGAGACAATGGTGGATACGTTCGGATTCGTCGCCCGCCACCGCCATCGCTTCAGGCCCCGGCGCCGGATCGGCCACGTCGAGCGCGGCATCGATGTCGGCGGCGGGTTTGCGCCGCGCTCTGATGCGATCGATCGCATGATTGCGCGCGATTGCCACCAGCCAGGAGATCGGGCTTAGATCGGAAACAGCAAAACGGTCGGCCTTCGTCCATATCTTGACGAAGACTTCCTGCAGCGCTTCTTCCGCGTCTCCCCGGTCGTTCAATACACGAAGACAGACGCCAAAAAGTTTCGCGCTGGTCTGCCGGTAAAGCAGATCGAACGCGGCCCGATCCTTCATCGAAGTCCGAACGATCAGCTTGGTGATGTCTTGCGGCGTCATTGCAAGCAAATTAGGCGATTGCCATGTATTTGCAACGACGGAAATAACCTTGTGCACGCCTAAGCTTTTGTGTGTCGCCGGCCCGGATCCGTCGGTCGATTGCCAATGGAATTGCCACTGGCTAGCTTGCCTTCATTGATGGGGAGCGCGCATGTCGGTCGAACGGATCCTTTGGGAAGAAGATGCCACGGGCCTCGCCAATCTGGTCCGCAAGGGCGAGGTTTCGGCCGTCGAACTGACCGACGCCGCGATTGCCCGCGCCGAGGCCACCCGTCCCGACATCAATGCCACGGCCGAACCGCTCTACGATGCTGCCCGCGCCCGCGCCAAGACCGTCGACCCCTCGCTGCCGCTGGCTGGTGTTCCCTTCGCCATCAAGGATCTCGGCATCGCCATCCAGGGCGTGCCGACGCATGGCGGCAGCCGCATTCCGGCATGGCTGGCCGACGTCAATTCGGCGCTGACCGACCGCTATCTCGCTGCCGGACTTATCCCGATCGTCACCTCGACATCGCCGGAGCACGGGCTTCGATTGATGACCGAATCCAGGGCCTTTGGCATCACCCGCAATCCGTGGAACACCGGCCATACCAGCGGCGGCTCTTCGGGCGGTTCGGCAGCACTGGTCGCAGCCGGCGTCGTGCCGGTGGCGCATGCCTCCGATGGCGGCGGCTCGATCCGTGTGCCTGCCGCCTGCACCGGACTTGTCGGCCTGAAGACGTCGCGCGGCCGTATACCGCTGACGCCCCTGGTGAGCGAAAGCTGGTACGGCATGGTCGTCGACCATGCGCTCACCCGTTCGGTGCGCGATTGCGCGCTGCTGCTCGACCTGACCCACGGGCCCGATCCTCTGTCGCCCTATGCCGCGCCGCGGCCGAAAGGCACGTTCGCGGCTGCCGCCGCGCGCGATCCCGGCAAGCTCAGCCTGGCCGTGTACCGCAAATCGCCGCTTCGCCTGCCGATCTCGGACGAGACGCTCGAGGCGCTCGACACGGCGGTGGCGCTTGCCCGCGAGGGCGGCCACACGGTCGAGGAGATCGACTTGCCCTTTATCGGCCGCGATTTCTTCGCCGATTTCTGCAGAACGGTTGCCTCCGCCGTCGCTGGCACGATGCGGGCCGAAGCGCTGCGCGTCGGCCGTTCCGTTGCCGGCGACATCGAGCGGGCGACGCGCGTGCTCGCCCGCTTCGGCGAACTGGTGTCGGCCGGCGAGACCTATGCCGACCTGCAGCGGCTGCATGCCGCCTCACGGCGGCTGATCGCAGAGACCGCGCAGTATGACGCCGTGCTGATGCCGATCATTGCCCACCCGCCGCTTGCCTGCGGCGCAATGGATCCGAAAGGCGCCGACGACCTCATCGAGAACCTGCTCGACAAGCTTCACCTGACGCCCTTGCTGAAGCTGAAGCCGTTCTTCGGCCAGTTGATGGACAAGAGCCTCTGGTTCACCCATTGGCCGGCGATCCAGAATGTCAGCGGCCAGCCATCGATCGCCCTGCCGGTCCATGTCACCGACGCCGGTCTGCCGATCGGCGTCCAGGCTGCCGGCCGTCCGGGCGACGAGGAGACGCTTTTGTCGCTCGCCGCGCAGATGGAGAAGATCTCAGGTTGGCTGGGCCGCAGGGCGCCGCTGATGGTGCCGACACGATGACGAGGCCGTGAGGCGCTCGAATATGACAGCAAAGCCATTTGCGGGCGGCGCCAATTCCCGCTAAGACGCCGCCGTCCTTACCGATCTCCAGGGAACCAAGCCGATGACGGAAATAACCGCCACCGCCGAAATGCAGGCAGCCCTGTTGTCGCGGGCGCTGCCCTACATGCAGCGCTACGAGCACAAGACGGTCGTGGTGAAATATGGCGGCCATGCCATGGGCGACATCGAGCTCGGCAAGGCCTTCGCGCGCGACATCGCGCTGCTCAAGCAATCCGGCGTCAACCCGATCGTCGTCCACGGCGGCGGCCCGCAGATCGGCGCCATGCTGGCCAAGATGGGCATCGAATCCAAGTTCGAAGGCGGCCTGCGCGTCACCGACCAGAAGACGGTCGAGATCGTCGAAATGGTGCTGGCCGGTTCGATCAACAAGGAGATCGTCGCGCTGATCAACGCCGAGGGCGAATGGGCGATCGGCCTGTGCGGCAAGGACGGCAACATGGTGTTCGCCGAAAAGGCCCGCAAGACCATGATCGATCCGGACTCCAACATCGAGCGCGTGCTCGATCTCGGCTTCGTCGGCGAGCCGGTCGAGGTCGACCGTACCTTGCTCGATCTTCTGGCACGCTCCGAAATGATCCCGGTGCTGGCGCCGGTGGCGCCGGGACGCGATGGCCACACCTACAACATCAACGCCGACACCTTCGCCGGCGCCATTGCCGGCGCCTGCCAGGCGACGCGCCTGCTGTTCCTCACCGACGTGCCGGGTGTGCTCGACAAGAACAAGAAGCTGATCGACGAACTGACCGTGGCCGAGGCCAAGGCGCTGATCAAGGACGGCACGGTCTCGGGCGGCATGATCCCCAAGGTCGAGACCTGCATCGAAGCGATCGAGCGCGGCGTCGAAGGCGTCGTCATCCTCAACGGCAAGACCCCGCATGCGGTGCTGCTGGAACTGTTCACCGAACATGGCGCCGGCACGCTGATCGTGCCCTGAGGGGCTCGTCAGCCGGCTAACTTTCTCGCCTCGGAATCTTCAATATTGTCGATGGTGGGAATGGCGGGCTTTCTGGCCGGGCGTCGAACGGACATCGATTCCTCCTCGGCGTCCTGCGGCGCGCCCCAGAATTCGGCCAGCGTCGGGCCGTCTTTCACCCTGATGTCGCGGACCAGAAAGCCCCAGACCTCGCGGAACCACACGCGGCGGCCCATCTGTGTGTACCAGCGCATCGAATGGCGCTGCTCGGGATCCTTGTGGAACAGGATGCGGGCCAGCGCCTTCGGCCGTGATTGCACCGCCAGCTCGATCAGCTTGACGCTGAAGAACAGCATCCACGGCTTCAGCCGCGTCATCTGCAGCACCTGGTGCTTGTAGTCCCACAGGCGCATCCTGCTGGATCACCTTGCGATCCCGCGCGATGCGGAAGAACGGCGTCCAGCGATGCGGCGTCACATAAAGCGCCTGGATCTGGTCGGGGTCGTAGGCGATGAGTTGGCGAAAGCCGCGCCACAGGTCGCGAAACCCTTCGTCCTCGAAGCCGGACACCCAGGTCGCCATAGACAGGATGCCGCTGAGACGCAGCAGCCTTATCGCCTCGCGATCGGATGAGGTGCTGCCGCCCTTGCGGATCAATTGAAGCGTCTGCTCGTCGGTGTTTTCCATGCCGAGCAGCCAGCGGATGACACCGGCCTTGCGGTAGAGATGCAGGATGTCGGCATCGCGCACGATGTCGTCGGCACGGGTCGAACCGACGATCAGCACCGGCACGTTCTCGGCGATCAGGGTATCGAGGAAGGCCCGCCAGGCTTTCTTCGAGACCGTCGGATTCTCGTCGGCAAGATTGATGAGCTCGACGCCATGTTGGCGATGCAGCCATGCGATCTCCCTGGCGAATTTCACCGGATCGCGATGCCGCCAGCGGGTCCAGAAGCCGCGCTGGCCGCAATAGTTGCACAGATGCGGACAGCCGCGCGAAAACTGCATGACCACGGCCCGCTTGCCGCCCCAGTAGCTGTAACTGGGATGGTCGATCAGTTCCCAGCCGACGCGGTAGGCGTCGAGGTCAGCAATGGTCATGGCCGCCTGTGTGGCGAAGGGGCGGCTGAGATCGTCGCGATAGGCGATGCCGGCCACGCTCGCCGGCGGCTGGCGCATCTCCAGCCCTTCGACCAGCGCCACCACCGTCGCTTCGCCCTCGCCGCGCACGATGAAGTCGAAGGCATCGGTAGCGGCCAGGATGTCGCGCCAATGATAGGTCGGGAAAACGCCGCCATAGATGATGATGGTCGCCGGCTCGCGCTCCTTGATCATGCGCGCGATCACCAAGGCGGTCGGGTGCGCCGAGGTCGAGCCGGAATGGCCGATCAGGACGAAGTCGGGGTGGTCCTCCAGTGCGCTGCGCACGACGTCATCGAGCGGCATCGGCCCGAACTCGGCGTCGACGAGGCGCACCTGATGGCCGGCATCGATCAGCGGCCCGCCGATCGCCAGCAGGCCGAGCGGCGGCAGGTGATCGTCGGGCACGCGGCTGCCGATGGCGGTGTGCGGCGGATTGATCAGGACGATTTTCATGGCGGACCTCCTGGCAGTTGGTCCGCACAAGCTGGCCGGCGATGTGGACACGCGCTTGGCCCGTTTCAGCAGTTTGCGTGCAGCTTTTCCTCAAGGAGTGCGAAGGGCAGGCATTGTCATCGCCTGAGATGCCCGAGCGGCACATGGCCCGGGCCCTTGATGTTCTGCAGCACCAACTGCGTGTGGACGTCGCGCACGCCGTCGAGCCGCATCAGCCGGTGCATGACGAAAGCGTTGAGCTCGTCGACCGACGGCACCATGACATGCAGCAGAAAGTCATGGTCGCCGGTCATCGTCCAGCACGAGGAAACCTCGTCCATGCGCTGCACGGCGGCGATGAAGCTTTCGGGCGAGCCGTCGCTGTGGCTGACGAGGCGCACCTGGATGAACACCTCGACCATCAGCCCGACAGCGCGGCGGCTGATCACGGCGGCAAATCCCTTGATGATGCCGGCCTCCTGCAGCGCCTCGAAGCGCCGCGCGCATGGTGTCGTCGACAGGCCGATCTCTTGCGCCAGCTCGGAAACCGGCTTGCGCCCGTCGCGCTGCAGGACATCAAGCATCTTGATCTCGAAATCATCGAATCGAGGCATTTCCACTCCTTCCTGGGAATTTATGAGTGAATATTATCCCGATTTCCGAATTCGAACCATCATCAAAACCGATTCGCCTCCGCAAACCCGCTTAACCTTCAACACGTCAGCCATTTGCTTTGCGAGGAGAAAAACCATGACGACGATGAGCGTTGCCGAATATGCCCGCGACTGCGCGGCGCAAGGATTGCGCGGCGACTACTCGGTCTGCCGTGCCGATTTCACCGTGTCGCAGGGTTACGATTACAGCGATGAAGAGCAGGCGGTGTGGCGCACGCTGTGCGACCGCCAGACCAGACTGACGCGCAAGCTCGCCCACCATTCCTACCTCGACGGCGTCGAAAAACTCGGCCTGCTCGACCGTATTCCCGACTTCGACGAGGTCAGCGCCAAGCTGCGCAAACTGACCGGTTGGGAGATCGTCGCGGTGCCGGGGCTCATTCCCGCGGCTCCGTTTTTCGACCATCTCGCCGATCGCCGCTTCCCGGTCACCAACTGGCTGCGGACCAGGCAGGAGCTCGACTACATTGTCGAGCCCGACATGTTCCATGATTTCTTCGGCCATGTGCCGGCGCTGTCGCAACCGGTGTTCGCCGATTTCATGCAGATGTATGGCGAGAAGGCCGGCGACATCATCGCGCTGGGTGGCGACGAGATGATTTCCCGGCTCTACTGGTACACGGCCGAATATGGCCTGATGCAGGAGGCCGGCCAGCCGCTGAAGGCCTTTGGCGCCGGCCTTATGTCGTCGTTTACTGAGCTGCAGTTCGCGGTCGAAGGCAAGGACGCCCACCACGTGCCCTTCGACCTGGAAACGGTGATGCGCACCGGCTACGAGATCGACAAGTTCCAGCGCGCCTATTTCGTGCTGCCGTCCTTCGACGCCTTGCGCGATGCCTTCCAGACCGCCGATTTCGCGGCAATCGTCGCCCGGCGCAAGGACCAGCCGGCGCTCGACCCGGCGACGCTCTAGAGCAATTCCAGGAAAAGTGTGAAACGGTTTTCCGTCCGGAATTGCGTCAAACAAAGAGTTAGAGCGGATCGCCGTTCCGTGAAACGGTGAACTGCCCTAGGCAGCATGCTGCCCTGCAGCCGTCAGGCGGTGACCACCTTGCTGAGATGGTCGCCCAGCCGGCAGGCCAGCGCGGTGATCGTCGTCGGTTGCATTGCCCCGACGTGCAGAACACCGAGGAGCCGCCGACATAGAGATTGTCCATGCCGTGCACCTTGCAGTTGGCGTCGACCACGCTCTTGCTGATGTCGGTGCCCATGCGCGTGCCGCCCATATGGTGATGGCCCGCCGTCTCGTCGTTGGTCGGATAGTCCTGACCATTGCTGATCCAGTCGGCAATGCGCACGCGGCCGAGATTCTTCTCGATCAGCGTTGCGCCGAACAGTCTGAGCCCTTCGAGAAGGGTGCGATGTTCCAGTTCGGATTTCTTCCAGTGCAGTTCGATGCGCGGCACGCCGGCATGGTCGACATCGGTCTTCGACAACTCGATCTGGTTGGAGGCCAGCGGCGCCTGTTCCCAGGCGACGTAGAGCTGGGCCGCGCAGCGCAGTCGCTGACTGAGCTGGTAGGACATCCATTCCGCCATGCTGGGCGCCGTGCAGGCGAGGTCGGCGATAAGGCTCTTGACCCCGGGATACGGCGTCTCGATCAGCCGGATGCCGAAATTCATGATCTGCAGCCGCTCCATGGCGGCGAGTGTCGGCGAGAAGAAGGCCTCGTTGACGGCGTCGACCTCGAACGCGTTATAGTCGGCCAGGATGGCGTTGCCGCCCTCGAAGGTCGGATGCTCCATCCAGTAGCGGCCAAGCGCAGTTGCATTCGGCACGACGCCGCCGTTCGAGCGCTGGTTGGACCACAGAAGCAGCCGCGAATTCTCCAGCCCACCGGTGCAGACGATGAAATAGTCAGCGCTGAACGAGCCCGCATCCTGTCCGTGCGACCACAGCCTGGCGCCAGTCACGCGTCTGCCGTCGCCGGCAAGTTCGGTGGCACAAGTGTTGAGCACCACCGCGATGTTCGTGGCCTTGTCGAGTTCATCGCCGAACTTCTCGGCGAAGCGCACGGCCGGGCTCTTGATCAGCTGCACCCAGCGAATGTCGTCCGAGATCGGCATATCGGGCCGGAGGGCCGGAAGGTCGAGAATATCGCGCACTTCCGGCAGATAGGGTTCGATGTCGGTGCGGGCGATCGGCCAGCCCGTATCGGGTACCCAGGCCTTCGGCTCGAAATCCTGCTTGTCGAGCACGCGGCACCAGCCTGCCCAGTGGTTGGAACTGCCCCCCATGAACCGCAGCCGGGTGATGTCGAGATCGAAATAGAAATCCCCGACCGTGCTGCCCCGGTAAAAGTCCTGCGAGTCGTCGCTGAATTCGCGCGGACCGGCCTCCATCACCACCACCGGAATGCCGGCCGCGCCAAGCTTGCGGGCAATGGTCATGCCGGCCGGACCGGAGCCGAGGATGCAGACCTTCGGGGTGAAGTTCGCAGCGCGATACGCCTCGTAGCTGTCGAAGATCATGCCAGGTCGCTCCGCTTCAGGATCCAGCCACCGACCTCGACGATCTCGTTCGGGTCGGGCTTTGGACCGGCGGCATCGGCATCAGGCAGCTTGCGGAACAAAGACAGGGCAGGCAATGCGATCAACGCCTGCACGAGCGCGCGGCGTGACATTTTCTTGATGATGAAACTCATGGCTGGTCTCTCGGCTGGGCTTCGTCACTGCATGGCGTTCCCAGAACGGCAATTCCCGGAACGACACATGCATCACCGTGGAAGCCAGTATCGTGCCAAGTCTGGCCGCAAAGCAGTGAAAACCCGGCTAAGCGGTACAACCGAGTGCAAACAAGGTTAGAGTTTTCTTAACAGGCCGGTTGCGGCAGATCGGATCACGCCGCCTCGGAAATGCCGGTGTCGATGATCGTCAGGTTACGGCCCTGGTGCTTGGCCTGGTAGAGGCGTCGGTCGGCGGCGCGCATCAACTCCGACACGCTGGCTTCCTCGCCGCAGACAGTACCGCCGATGCTGACCGTGAGCGGAATGGTCCGCTCGTCGACGGGCCGGAAGCGGATCAGCTCGACTTCGCGGCGAATGCGCTCGGCGACGCGCTTGGCCTCCTGCTCGGTGGCGCCAACCAGAAAGGCGCCAAATTCCTCGCCGCCGATGCGGCCGAGCACATCGCCGCTGCGCACGCCGCGCTGAATCGCGCTGGCGATCAAAAGCAGCGCGTCATCGCCGGTCAGGTGGCCGAAATTGTCGTTGATGGTCTTGAAGTGGTCGGCATCGATGATCAGCAGCGCGCCGCGATCGGACTTGCGGCGCGAACCGTCGAGCGCCGCAAAGAAGCTTTCCCGGTTGAGCATGCCGGTCATGTCGTCGCGGCTCGCCTTTTCCGCCAGGCGGCGATGCGCGGCGGCGAGTTGGGCATGGGCTCGGGCGAGATCGCGATGCGCGTTTTTCAGCCTGTCGCTTTGCCAGAAAGTGCTTGCGCTGGCGGCCCACGCCAGCACCAGCGGACAGAGCGTGGAGGTCAGCCAGATCGTCCGGTTGACCGGAAATCCCATGGCCGGAACGATGATCAGGGTCAGCAGGAGAGAGGCCGCGACTGAGGCGAAAGCAACGGCGGCGGATCTCAGAATTATGCTGTTCATCGCTTGCTCCCACAAGACTGCCTCTCTGCCAGCAAGCCCTGAAGGCCACCTTTCCCAGATGCCTAAAATTTGAATCGTGAGACGATTTACGCAACCTCAACGAGCAGAAGTTGTGGATAAAGTCGCTTTCGGAATGCGCGTTTCATGCCATAAGGAGCCCATGACCACGCTCCCTGACCCCGCCCGCTTCGCCCATGTCACCGACTGGGTCTTCGATCTCGACAACACGCTCTATCCGCACCATTCGAATCTGTTCTCGCAGATCGACGTCAAGATGACCGCCTATGTCGGCGAACTGTTGGCATTGCCGCGCGACGATGCGCGCAAGTTGCAGAAGGAGCTCTACCGCGAATATGGCACGACGCTGAACGGCCTGATGACACGCCACGGCATCGACCCCGACGATTTCCTCGAGAAGGTCCACGACATCGACTATTCATGGCTGGTGCCCGATCCCGTTCTCGGCACCGCCATCCGCCAGCTTCCCGGCCGCAAGTTCATCTTCACCAACGGCGACCGCAGGCACGCCGAGCGCACCGCGCGCCAGCTCGGCATCCTCGACCATTTCGACGACATCTTCGACATCGTCGCTGCGGGGCTCAATCCCAAGCCGGCGCGCCAGACCTACGAGAAGTTCGCCGAACTCCACGCCGTCACCGGCCACAATGCGGTGATGTTCGAGGATCTTGCCCGTAACCTTTCGGTGCCGAAGTCGCTCGGCATGACCACGGTGCTCATCGTGCCGCGCAATTTCGAGCCGACCTTTTCCGAAATCTGGGAGCGCGACCCGGCCAATGAGGATGATGTCGATTTCGTCACCGACGATCTGGCGGGGTTTCTGACGGCGATTGTGGAGAGGGGCGAGGGGAAATGA
>NZ_RZQT01000149.1:0-13480 GCF_003998485.1 Mesorhizobium sp. M7A.F.Ca.CA.001.04.2.1 | reverse complement strand
CATCTATGCAAGCGAGGAAGGCGCCGTCGCGGCTCCGACGGCGGGCCTGCATTTCACGCCGGAGCTTTTTGCAGCGCTTGACGCCAAAGGCGTCGAACGCCGCTTCGTCACCTTGCATGTCGGCGCCGGTACGTTCCTGCCGGTGAAGGCGGACGACACCGCCGACCACAAGATGCATGCCGAGACCGGGTCGGTCAGCGAAGCCACTGCGGACGCCCTGAATGCCGCAAGAGCAAGGGGCGGGCGCATCGTTGCTGTCGGCACGACCTCGCTGCGTCTGCTGGAGAGTGCGGCGCGTGAGGACGGTACTCTGGCTGCGTGGTCCGGCCCGACCGATATCTTCATCACGCCCGGCTACCGTTTTCGCACCGCCGACATGCTGATGACCAATTTCCATCTGCCGCGCTCGACTCTGTTCATGCTGGTTTCGGCCTTCAGCGGCCTCGACACGATGCGCGCGGCCTATGCCCATGCGATCGAGAACCGTTACAGATTCTATTCCTATGGCGACGCAAGCCTGCTTTTCCGAGCGGAGACGAGCGATGGACGATGATCTGCAAGCCTTGGACCGCGATGCGCTGATCGCGGAAGTGAAAAAACTGCGCGCCGGCATTCGCCAGCACCGCGATTCCACCGGCCATGAATTGTGCTGGCATCACCCCGATCTGTGGGACCTGCTGCCGGAAAAAACCGAACCATCGATCGCCGTGCCGCCCTGGCCAAAATTCATGCGCGGCTGCATCCACTACCGCCAGTCGCTCGACAATCAGGCGCCGGACGCCCCGATCCACGACAAGGAATTCAATGGCTAAGCAGTTCAGCTTCAAGGTTCTGGCAATCGACGGCAAGGCGCGGCGCGGCGTGATCGACATGCCGCGCGGCGAAATCCGCACGCCGGCCTTCATGCCGGTCGGCACCGGCGGTACCGTCAAGACGATGTATATGGACCAGGTGCGCGGCGTCGGCGCCGACATCATCCTTGGCAACACCTACCATCTGATGCTGCGGCCAGGCGCCGAGCGTGTGGCGCGGCTCGGCGGCTTGCATGAATTCGCCCGCTGGCCGCATCCGATCCTGACCGACAGTGGCGGTTTCCAGGTCATGTCGCTGTCGAAGCTGAGAAAGCTGACCGAAAAGGGCGTCACCTTCCGCTCGCATATCGATGGCGCCGCCTACGAGATGTCGCCGGAGCGGTCCATCGAGATCCAGGGACTGCTCGATTCCGATATCCAGATGCAGCTCGACGAATGCACGGCGCTGCCGGCCGAAATGAAGGAGATCGAGCGCGCCATGGAGCTGTCGCTGCGTTGGGCCGAGCGCTGCAAGACGGCGTTCGGCGACCAGCCGGGCAAGGCGATGTTCGGCATCGTGCAAGGCGGCGACAACGCAGCGCTGCGGGTGCGATCGGCGCAGGCGCTGAGCGCGATGGAGTTGAAGGGCTATGCGGTCGGCGGCCTGGCCGTCGGCGAACCGCAAGCGGTGATGCTCGAGATGCTCGACATCACCTGTCCGGAGCTGCCGGCGGACAAACCGCGCTATCTGATGGGCGTCGGCACGCCTGACGATATCCTGAAATCGGTGGCGCGCGGCATCGACATGTTCGACTGCGTGATGCCGACACGGGCCGGCCGCCACGGCCTCGCCTATACAAGGCGCGGCAAGGTCAATCTGCGCAACGCCCGCCATGCCGACGATCCGCGGCCGCTCGACGAGGAAAGCGACTGCCCGGCCGCCCGGGACTACTCACGCGCCTATCTGCATCATCTGGTGCGCTCGCAGGAAGCGCTCGGCGCCATGCTTTTGACGTGGAACAACCTGTCCTACTACCAGAAACTGATGCAGGACATCCGCGCTGCGATCGAGGCTGGCACCTTCGAGGCGCGCGGCGCCGAAATCACCGAGGGCTGGGCGAGGGGCGATATCCCGTTGCTGTAAGGCCTCAAGTGCTGAGCGAATTCGAGGCGCGCAGGCTGCAGCCGGTGATCTGGAACGTGCCGTCGGGCTGCTGCTGCAGCGTATAGACCGCCTCGTAATCCTTGCCATCGGGGCCGACGATCAGCACCTGCTGGACGATCGAACCCGGACCGGTCTCCTCGACCTTGCCGAAGGAATAAGTCTGCGGCTTGCGCACCGGCGGATAGCCGTTGGTCACCATGTTCATGAAGGCATCGACGGTCGGGAAGATCCGCTTCACATTCGGGGCGGCGAAGCTGTAGGCGGTGGCGCCGTCATTGGCGATGAGGGCCTTTAGCTGACCGTCGATGACGGACTGGCCTGCCTTGATCTCGGCATCGCCGGCCAATGCCGACGACACCCAGAGGAATGGAACGACTGCGAATGCGAAAAAGGCGCGGCGCATGGCCTGTCTCCGTTGTCCCGCGAAACATCTTCCCTTGAAATGGTGCTGTCCGAAGACGCATCATAACATACGCTTGGCAGCGCATCGCGGTTTCAGCGATCGCGAATAATCGCTGGCGCTCGGCGGCAGGTTGCATGCTGGCGGAGAGCTGCGGCAGGTCGCAGCCCAGGCCTGGGCCGGCAGAGTACGAATTCCAGCGCTTGAAAGCCCGCCTCCAGTCTGCCAGAAGGGCCGCTGGACTTGGACGTTTAGCGGGACGAAGCCATGAAGGCGTTTTTCGTGCAGATCAAATGCGAGCTCGGCAAATCCTATGAGGTTGCCAGCGCGCTTGCCGATGCCGAGATCGCCTCGGAAATCTACTCCACCGCCGGCAACTACGATCTGCTCGCCAAATTCTATGTCGACGACGAGGAAGACGTCGGCCATTTCGTCAACGAAAAGGTGCAGATTCTCCCCGGCATCAAGGACACGTTCACCGTCGTCACGTTCCGTGCTTTCTAGCTGGTAAACGCATTTGCCCGGGCACGAGGCAAAGGCTGATCAAGGTCATATTTCAGCTGCCTCAATTTTAGGCAGGCGCAACATACTGATCGCCCGTATCTCCCAAATCACCGATTGCGCTTGATTTTCTCCGGCGACGCCAGTGAAATGGCGTCACAGGGGAGTATGCGATTGGCAGCGTTCGATGAAATGCTTCCGGAAGTCTCCGGATTGAGAAGACCGTATTCGGCGTATGATCGCTGGCTGAAGGAGCAGGATCCAGCCAGGCTGACCGAGAAGATGCAGGACGCTGAGCGCGTCTTCCGCAAGACCGGCATCACCTTCGCCGTCTATGGTGAGCAAGAAGCCTCCGAGCGGCTGATCCCGTTCGACATCGTTCCCCGCATCATTTCAGGCAATGAATGGCGGCGCCTCACGCAGGGCATCGAGCAGCGCGTGCAGGCGCTGAACGCCTTCCTCGACGACATCTACCATCGCCAGGAAATCCTGCGGGCAGGGCGCGTACCCAGGGAATTGATCGCCAGGAATGAGGCATTCCTGCCGGAGATGATCGGGGTCAGGCCGCCGGCCGGCGTCTATACCCACATCATCGGCGTCGACATCGTCCGCATCTCGGAGGACGAGTTCTACGTGCTGGAGGACAATGCGCGCACGCCGTCCGGCGTCTCCTACATGCTGGAGAACCGCGAGACGATGATGCAGCTGTTCCCCGAGCTGTTCCAGAAGATCAAGGTGCGGCCGGTGGAAAACTACCCGCAGCTTCTGCGCCAGTCGCTGGCGGCGGTGCGGCCGCAAAGCACCAAAGGTGCGCCGACCATTGCGGTGCTGACGCCCGGCAGCTTCAATTCCGCCTATTTCGAACACGCCTTCCTTGCCGACCAGATGGGCGTGCAACTGGTCGAAGGCCAGGACCTGCGCGTGGTCGACGGCCATGTCGCCATGCGCACGACGGAAGGCTACAAGCAGATCGATGTGCTCTACCGCCGCGTCGATGATTCTTTCCTGGACCCGTTGACGTTCCGTCCGGATTCCGCACTTGGCATACCCGGCATCATGGATGTCTATCGCGCCGGCAACATCACCATCGCCAATGCGCCGGGCACCGGAATAGCCGACGACAAGGCGATCTATTCCTACATGCCCGAGATCATCGAGTTCTACACCGGTCGCAAGGCAATCCTGGGCAACATTCCGACCTGGCGCTGCTCGGAGCCCGACAGCCTGAAATACGTGCTCGAACACATCGACGAGCTGGTGATCAAGGAAGTGCACGGTTCCGGCGGCTACGGCATGCTGGTCGGGCCTGCGGCAACCAAGAAGGAATGCGAGACCTTCGCCAAGAAGTTGGCGGCCAAGCCATCGAATTATATTGCCCAGCCGACGCTGGCGCTGTCGACATGCCCGATCCTGACGGAAAAAGGGCTGGCGCCGCGCCACGTCGATCTCAGGCCCTATGTGCTGGTCTCCGACCGCATCCAGATCGTGCCTGGGGGCCTCACACGCGTCGCGTTGAAGGAAGGTTCGCTGGTTGTGAACTCGTCGCAGGGCGGCGGGACGAAAGATACTTGGGTGTTGGATGATTGAGACGAGTGAGTAGGGAATAGTCAGTAGTCAGTAGCGGAAATAGAGGGACAGGAAATGCCATATTTCATTGAGATTCAATTGCTTAATATTCACTGCTCACTATTCGCTACTCACTAGCCCGAAGGGCCACTTCATGCTTTTAGGCCGCACCGCAAACGGGCTCTATTGGATGAACCGCTATATCGAGCGGGCGGAAAACATGGCGCGCTTGGTCGATGCCGGCCTGCGCATGGCGCTGACCCGCACCCAAAGCGCCTCGGAAGAGTGGAATTCGGTGCTGCTCAGCGCTGGTTCCGACGTCACCTTCAGCCAGAAATATTCCGACTATACCGCCGCCAATGTCGCCGACTTCCTGTTGCGCGACACGTCGAACCCATCGAGCACGATGTCGTCCATCGAGACAGCCCGCAACAATGCCCGCATGGTGCGCACCGCGCTGACGCGCGAGACCTGGGAAAGCATCAACGAAGCCTGGATGGCGCTGAAGCGGATGCTGGCCAAGCCGATCGACGAGCGCGACCTGCCAAGCGTGCTCGACGCCATCAAGCGCGAGACGGCGCTGATCCGCGGCTCGTTCTACGGCACCATGCTGCGCAACGAGATCTTCGACTTCTCGCAACTCGGCACTTACGTCGAGCGCGCCGACAACACGGCGCGCATCCTCGACGTGAAATATTATGTGCTGCTGCCGTCGATCTCCTGGGTTGGCTCGACGCTCGACAATTATCAGTGGGAATCGATCCTGCGTTCGGTCTCGGCGCATCGCTCCTATCGCTGGGTCTACGATGCTGATTACAAGCCGACCAACATTGCCGACTATCTGATCCTCAATGTCCGCATGCCGCGTTCGCTGATGTTCTGCTATCGCTTCCTGTCGGAGCATCTGAAATTCCTCGGCGACGATTACGGCGAGCGCCATGCCTGCCACGCAACGGCCGAGAAGACGCAGACAATGCTGAGAGCCGGGTCGATCAAGGATATCTTCGATACCGGGCTGCATGAATTCCTGGCCAATTTCATTCGCGACAACACCAAGCTGGGCGACGAAATCGCACAAGATTATCGGTTCAATTGAGCATGGTCCCGAAAGGTGGAGCCGGTTTTCTTAGACAAACGGAAACCGTTTGTCCGGAGATCGTGCTCACAAACGGAATAGAAGCATGCGGCTGAAGATTACCCACCGAACTGAGTACCGTTACGATACGCCGGTGCACTATCTGTTGCAGCGGCTGCGGCTGCTTCCAGTCAGCGGGTCGACGCAGACCGTTCTGTCCTGGGCTCTGGCGATCGAAGGCGCGCGCGAAGAGGTCCGCTTTGTCGACCATTTCGGCAACGACACAAGGCTGTTGAGCGTCGAGGGCGAGCGCGACTTCATCACGGTGGAGGCGTCGGGCGAAGTGGTGACGCGCGACACCGCGGGCGTCTCGGGGCCACACCAGGGCTTCACGCCGCTCTGGCTGTACAGCCATGAGACACCATTGACGGTGATCGGCAGCGGTATCCGCGAACTCGCCGCATCGGTTGGCAAGGGCAGCGACATCGAACGGCTGCACCGGCTGATGGCTGTCATCGGCGAGCGCGTTGTCTACACGCCTGGCACCACCAATGCGACGACGCCGGCGGAGGAAGCCTTGGCGCTCAAGACCGGGGTCTGCCAGGATCATACCCATATCTTTGCCGCCGCCGCCCGCGCCATGGGCTTTCCGGCCCGCTATGTCAGCGGCTATCTGATGCTGGATGCGACGGTCGAGCAGGCCGCAAGCCATGCCTGGGCCGAAGCGCATGTTTCGGGTCTCGGCTGGGTTGCCTTCGATGCCGCCAATGGCATCTCGCCCGACGAGCGTTATGTAAAGGTGGCGACGGGCCGCGATTACCGCGACGCGACGCCGGTGTCGGGAATTCGGCTGGGACAGGCGGAAGAACAGCTTGCGGTCACCGTTACGGTGGAGCAGTAATCCTCGCAAGATTGCTGCCGAGCGATTCATCGTTTCAAGGAAACGCCGAACCGCTCTATCCCCTTGTTTTAACGCAATTCCGGACGGAAAACCGCTTCACACTTTTCCTGGAATTGCTCTAGAAGAGATTCCATGACCTATTGCGTTGGCCTGAAGATCGACCGCGGGCTCGTGTTCATGTCCGACACGCGCACCAATGCAGGCATGGATTCCATCTCCACCTTTCGCAAGATGCATGTCTGGGAAGAGCCGGGCGAACGCGTCATCGTTTTGATGTCGGCGGGCAATCTGGCGACGACGCAGGCCGTGGTCAGCCTGCTTGACGAGCGCACCAAGGCAATCTCCGAAAGACATTCCACACTGCTCGAAACGCCCTCGATGTACCAAACGGTCCGCATTGTTGGCGACACGGTCAAGGAGGTCATCGCCAATTCGTCACCCGCTGGCGAGAAGGCGGATTCCTATTTCAATGCGTCCTTCATCCTCGGCGGTCAGATCAAGGGCAGCGAGCCGCGCCTGTTCATGATCTATCCCGAAGGCAATTTCATCGAATCGACCGATGACACGCCGTTCTTCCAGATAGGCGAGACCAAATACGGCAAGCCGATCATCATCCGCGCCTACGAAAAGACGATGAGCCTCGCCGAGACGGTGAAGCTGCTTTTGGTGTCGTTCGATTCGACGTTGAAGTCGAACCTGTCTGTCGGCTTGCCGCTCGACCTGCTCTTCCTGGAGAAGGACGCTTTCAAGGTCGGATTGAAGAAGCGGATCGGTCAGGACGACCAGTATTACCGTACGATCTCCGACGGCTGGTCGAATGCGCTGAAGACGGCTTTTGCCAGCTTGCCGGATTTCCCTGGCTGAGGCGTGCGGCATCTCTTGCTGGTTGCATATATTTCACGCGTTAATTAATAAGAGACCAACCGCGACGGATGGTAGCGATGGATCATGTCGGGAGGACAGGATGAACAATGATGATTTCCGGCAATGGTCGCGGCGCGCCGCCGACTGGGGCGCTGACTATCGCAACAATCTGCGCGACCGCCCCGTGCGGCCACTGGTAGAACCCGGCGCCGTTTCCAGAAGCATCGAGGTTTCGCCGCCCGAAGACGCCGAACCGATGGACCGGATCTTCGCCGATTTCGAAGAGAAGATCCTGCCGGGAATGACGCATTGGCAGCATCCGCGCTTCTTCGCCTATTTCCCGGCCAATGCGGCGCCGGTTTCGGTGGTGGCGGAATATCTTGTTTCGGCGATGGCCGCGCAATGCATGCTGTGGCAGACGTCGCCGGCGGCGACCGAACTCGAAACGCGCACCGTCGACTGGATGCGCCAGGCGCTCGGTCTGCCGGAAGGCTTCTCGGGCGTAATCCAGGATTCAGCCTCATCGGCGACGTTGGCCGCGGTGCTGACCATGCGCGAACGGGCACTCGACTGGCAAGGCAACAAACAGGGCCTGGCAGGGCAGGCGCGGCTGCGCATCTACTCCTCCGACCAGGTGCACACGTCGATCGACCGGGCGATCTGGGTGTCCGGCATCGGCGAGGACAATCTCGTGCGCATTCCCGTCAGCGGCCGCTTTCGCGCCATGGACACGGCCGCGCTCGAGGCGGCAATCGTCGCCGACCGGGAAGCCGGCATGCTGCCGGCGGGCATCATCGCTTGCGTCGGCGGCACCAGCACTGGCGGCACCGACGACATTGCTGCGGTTGCCGAGGTGGCACGGCGGCATGGGCTTTATCTCCATGTCGATGCCGCCTGGGCGGGATCGGCGATGATCTGTCCGGAATATCGGCATTTCTGGACAGGCGTCGAAGGCGCCGATTCGATCGTTTTCAATCCGCACAAATGGCTGGGCGCTCAGTTCGACTGCTCGATCCAGTTCCTGCGCGACCCTGAAAGCCATGTCAGGACGCTGGCCATCAAGCCGGATTATCTGAAGACGCACGGTCATGACGGCATCATCAACTATTCCGAATGGTCGGTACCGCTCGGCAGGCGATTTCGCGCGTTGAAATTATGGTTCCTGCTGCGCGCCCATGGCCTGGAACGCCTGCGCACGATGATCCGCAATCATGTCGCGTGGAGCGAAGGGCTGGCGGCGCGGCTGGCAAGGGAGCCGGATTTCCAGATCGTCAGCGAACCGATGCTGTCGTTGTTCTCGTTCCGGCACAAGACCGCAACCGACGGGGACGAGCACAATCTGCGCCTTGTCAATGCGATCAACGACGATGGCCGCATCTACCTGACGCAGACGAAGGTTGATGGACTGATCGCAATCCGGTTCCAGGTCGGACAGTTCGAGGCGACCGCCGCCGATGTCGAAACGGCTTTTGTGGTGATTACTGAAATCGCACGTGGCCTGGGTCGCTGATTTCGTTAGCCGGCTTCTGCCTTTTCATCGGTTTCGTTTTCGACTATAGACAAGAAAAACGAAAACGGGAGGTTGCCCATGTATCTGTCGCCGCGCCATGCCGAGATTATCCAGATGGCCAAGGATCACGGCCGCGTGCTGGTCGATGATCTGGCCAACCACTTCAATGTGACGCCGCAGACCATACGCAAGGACCTCAACGATTTGTGCGACCAGCGGCTGCTCTCGCGCATCCATGGCGGCGCGCTGTACCCCTCCGGCATCGAGAACATGGAGTATGAGGCGAGACGCAAGATTGCCGCCGACGAGAAGGAGGCGATCGGCCGTGCGGCAGCCAGGCTGATCCCCGACAACGCCTCGCTGTTCATCAACATCGGCACCACGACCGAGTCAGTCAGCAAGGCGTTGCTCGATCACAACGGTCTCATGGTCATCACCAATAACATCAATGTTGCCAATAGGATGCGGATATATCCGTCGATCGAAGTGGTGATCGCCGGTGGTGTCGTGCGCGGTTCCGATGGCGGTGTGGTCGGCGAGGCGGCGGTCGATTTCATCAGGCAGTTCAAGGTCGATTACGCGGTGATCGGCGCATCCGCCATCGACCATGACGGGGCCTTGCTCGACTTCGATTTTCGCGAGGTCAAGGTGGCGCAGGCGATCATCGCCAATGCAAGGCATGTCATCCTGGTTTCCGACCAGACCAAATTCGAGCGAACCGCACCGGTGCGCATCGGCCATCTGTCGCAGGTCAACACCTTCATCACTGACCGCTGCGACATCCCCTCGGTGCGCAAGATCTGCCAGGAGGCCGAGGTTCAGCTGATCGAGACGTCGCTCGCCTAGGCGGTTTTCAGCTGATATCACGCGCCCGTGATATTTCGTTTGACATTCGTTATCATTTCGAAATAATTCCGACACGGTTTCGTAAAAGCCCAAAAATGGTGCAATGCGAAATCGCTGGAGGAATTTGTGGACGCATCTCCGATCCGTGACATTTTCGTCATAGGCGGCGGCATCAATGGCTGCGGTATCGCCCGCGACGCCGTCGGGCGTGGCTTTTCCGTCTTTCTCGCCGAGATGAACGACCTCGCCAGCGGGACTTCCTCGGGCTCGACCAAATTGATCCATGGCGGCCTGCGCTACCTCGAATTCTACGAATTCCGCCTGGTGCGCGAAGCGCTGATGGAGCGCGAGGTTCTGTGGAAGAACGCGCCGCACATCATCTGGCCGATGCGCTTCGTGCTGCCCTATGCCAAGGGCCTGCGCCCGGCCTGGCTGATCAGGCTCGGTCTCTTCCTCTACGACCACATTGGCGGGCGCAAATTGCTGCCGGCGACCCGGACGCTGGACATGGCCAGGGATCCGGCCGGCAAGCCTTTGAAGCCGCTATTCAAGAAGGCCTTCGAATATTCGGATGGCTGGGTCAATGATGCGCGGCTGGTGGCGCTGAATGCACGTGATGCGGCCGAACGCGGCGCAACGGTCCGCACCCGCACGAAAGTGACCGGCGCGCGCCGCGAAAACGGCTTGTGGACGGTCCAGGTCGAGGATCTGCAGACCGGCGAGACCGAGGAGATCAAGGCGCGACTGCTGGTCAATGCCGCCGGCCCCTGGGTCGATCATGTGCTTTCCGGCGTCGTCGGCCTCAACGATGTGCACAATGTCCGCCTCGTGCAGGGCAGCCACATCGTCATCGCCAGGAAATTCGACGATCCGCGCGCCTATTTCTTCCAGAACAGGGATGGTCGCATCATCTTCGCTATTCCCTATGAGGAAGAGTTCACCCTGATCGGCACCACGGACCAGGATTATCCCGGTGATCCGCATGACGTGAGGATCAGCGACACCGAGATCGACTATCTCTGCGCCGCAGCAAGCGAATATTTCGCTGAAGCCGTCAAGCGCTCGGACATCGTCTGGACCTATTCCGCCGTCCGTCCGCTCTATGATGACGGAGCCTCCAAGGCGCAGGAAGCGACGCGCGACTATGTGCTCAAGGCCGATGGCGGCGAGGGTGCCGCCCCGATCGTCAACGCCTTCGGCGGCAAGATCACCACCTATCGCCGGCTGTCGGAATCGATGCTGGAAAAGATCGAGGGTTTTCTGGGTAAACGCGGCAAGCCGTGGACGGCAAACGCGCCGTTGCCGGGCGGCGATTTCCCGGCCACCGGTTTCGATGCCGAAGTGGCGAAACTGAAGACTGCCTATCCGTTCCTCGACGCGCGCCTGGCTCGCCGGCTGACCCGGCTCTATGGCACCCGCGCAAGGATGCTGCTGGGGCTGGCCAAATCGAACGTCGATCTCGGCCGCAACTTCGGCGCCGATCTCTACGAGGCCGAGGTGCGCTATCTCGTTCAAAACGAATGGGCCGTCACATCGGAAGATGTATTGTGGCGCCGTACCAAGCGCGGTCTGCATCTCAGCCGCGAGCAGGTGGCGGCTCTCGATGAATTCATGCACGGCATAAGCCGGCGCCATGTCGCGGCTGCCGAATGAAGAGGGGTTTGAGCTGATGCGGAAGGCCTGGGAGGAGGCGTCATGCTGGAACTGAGAAACGTCACCAAGACGGTCGGTGCTGTCGCGCATATAAGCGATGTGTCGCTGACGCTCCAGCACGGCTCGCTCAATGTCCTGCTCGGACCGACGCTTTCGGGCAAGACCAGCCTGATGCGGCTGATGGCCGGCCTCGACGTGCCAACCTCCGGTTCGATCTGGTTCGACGGCCAGAATGTCACCGGCGTGCCGGTGCAGAAGCGCAAGATCGCCATGGTCTACCAGCAGTTCATCAACTATCCGGCGATGACCGTCTACGAGAACATCGCCTCGCCGCTCAGGGTGGCGGGAACCGATCAGGCGAAGATCGACAAGGAAGTGCGCCATGCCGCAGCACTTCTCAAGCTGACGCCCTATCTCGACCGCACGCCGCTGAGCCTGTCCGGTGGCCAGCAGCAGCGCACCGCACTGGCGCGCGCCATCGTCAAGAACGCCAGCCTGGTGCTGCTCGACGAACCGCTCGCCAATCTCGACTACAAATTGCGCGAGGAACTGCGCGCCGAATTGCCCAGGATCTTCGCCGCCGCCGGCACCATCTTCGTCTACGCCACGACCGAGCCGCACGAAGCGCTGCTGCTCGGCGGCAACACGGCGACGCTTTCCGAAGGGCGCATCACCCAGTTCGGACCGACCATCGACGTGTTCCGCAAACCGGTCGATCTGGTGACGGCCAAGACTTTCGCCGACCCGCCGCTCAACACCATCGTGCTGGCCAAGAAAGGTGGGGATTTCCTGCTGGAAGGTGGGGTCAAACTGCCGGTGCCCGCCGATCTCGCCGGCATTGCCGATGCCATGTACACGGTCGGTTTTCAGCCGCATCACCTGTCGCTCGATCGGCCCAATGCCGCCGCTGTGCCGGTGCGCGCCAAGGTGACGATCACCGAAATCACCGGCTCGGAAAGCTTCATCCATCTCGATTTCGCGGATGCACGCTGGGTGATGCTGAGCCACGGCATCCGCGACTTCGAACCCGACGCCGAGATCGAGGTGTTCATCGATCCGCGCCACATCATGGTCTTCGACGAGCACGGCCGTGCCGTGGCCGCGCCGAAGCTGGCGGCTTGAGGGGAAAGATATGGCACGCATAGACGTCAACCATGTCAGGCATTCCTATCTGCCGAACCCTCGGAAGGATGCCGATTTCGCGCTCAGGGAAGTGCACCACACCTTCGAGGACGGCGGCGCCTATGCGCTGCTCGGGCCATCGGGCTGCGGCAAGACCACGCTGCTCAACATCATTTCGGGATTGCTGCACCCGTCGCGCGGTCAGTTGCTGTTCAACGGCAAGGACGTGACCAATTTGTCGACGCAGGAGCGCAATATCGCGCAGGTGTTCCAGTTCCCGGTCATCTACGACACCATGACCGTCTACGACAATCTGGCCTTCCCGCTGCGCAATCGCGGCGTGCCGGAAGCCGATGTCGACCGCAAGGTGCGCGAGACGCTGGAGATGATCGACCTGGCGTCCTGGGCGAAGAAGAAGGCGAGGGGCCTGACCGCCGACCAGAAGCAGAAGATCTCGCTCGGCCGCGGGCTGGTGCGCTCCGACGTCAACGCCATCCTGTTCGACGAGCCGCTGACCGTCATCGACCCGCATATGAAATGGGTGCTGCGCTCGCAGCTGAAGCAGCTGCACCGCCGCTTCGGCTACACCATGGTCTATGTGACCCACGACCAGACCGAGGCGCTGACCTTCGCCGACCAGGTCGTGGTCATGTATGACGGCGGCATCGTCCAGATCGGCACGCCGGCCGAACTGTTCGAACGGCCACGCCATACCTTTGTCGGTTATTTCATCGGCTCGCCCGGCATGAACGTCATGCCGGTGGCCATCGACGGCAAGACGGCGACGCTCGGCTCGCAGCGCATCGAACTGCCGGGCGCGCCAAAAGCGGGCAGCGGCGCCATCGAACTCGGCATCCGTCCCGAATATGTCCGGCTTGGCCGCGACGGCATGGCCGTGCAGGTCAGCAAGGTCGAGGATCTCGGCCGCCACAAGGTGGTCCGCGCCAAGCTCGAAGGCCGCGAGATTGCGGCCGTCATCGGCGAGGACGAGACCGTGCCGGCCGATCCGAAGGTGCGGTTCGAGCCGGCCGGCATCAACATCTATGCCGATTCCTGGCGCGTCGAGATGGGGGCATAGATGGAAAA
>NZ_RZQT01000148.1:0-13517 GCF_003998485.1 Mesorhizobium sp. M7A.F.Ca.CA.001.04.2.1 | reverse complement strand
AACAAAATGCGGAAAATCGACGATGCCTTGTCCGGCGGTGGCAAAGCGGCCGTCACCAGAGCGATCCTTGGCGTGCGCCATGGCGATATGGCCGGCAGCCTCGTCGATCGCGGCGGCGACGATGGCGCGCGCTTCGTGTGGCGTCGCGTGCTCGAACAGGTTCGCCGGATCGAGCACGATCTTCAGATGCTTCGATCCCATTTCGGCGATCAGCCTGGTCGCGTCCCTGGCCGAGGTAACGATGTTGGCCTGCTCGGGCTCGATGCCGAGATCGACGCCGGCGTCTTCGGCAACCGCCAGCGCTTTCTCCATCTCGGCGGCCATGTCGGACCAGGCCGCCGGCGTGCTATTGTCGGGATGATACGCCCACTGATCGGCGGCGTTGCGCGAGCCGGTGCAGAGCGTGACCAGCGGAATACCGAGGGCCGCCGCCGTCTCGATGACGACGGCAAGACGGCGAAGACCGTCGTCGCGCACAGCCTTGTCGGGATGCGCCATGTTGTAGGTGCCCGACAGTGCGGCGAGTGCAACCCCGGTCGATTGTGCTGCGGCGCGGGTGGAAGTGACTGCTTCCGCCGGCACGACATCCGGCATCGATGGCAGGCCGGCGCAGGCTAGATTGAACTGCGTCGTCTCATAGCCAGCCTGCTTAACCGCCGTCAGCACGGCAGCCGGCTCTGTGCCGGCAAATGTCTTGGCGAAAATGCCGAGACGCATCAGACCGCTCCCGAAACCGAGGCGAGTTCGACCCGTTCACCTGTCTCGACCGAACGCGCGATGGCGACCATGGCGCGGATCGAGGCGATGCCGTCCTCGACATTGGCGCCGCGCATCGGCGTGCCGGTGAGCACGGTGTCGGCAAGACCTTCGAGCTGGCGGCGGAAGAAATGACCGTCGGCGCCGAGCGGCTTGTGGGCGGTGGAGGTCTTCTCGTAAAAGATCTCGACCTCGCTGGCGCGGAAGTACCAGGGGTTGAATGTCCTGGCGATGACGGAACCGTTCTCGCCATAGAGCTGAAAACCTTCGTGCCAGTCCATGCGCACGGCGACGGTAAGATCGAGATGCCCGAGCGCGCCGCTGGCGAACTCGGTCTCGACGAACCAGCAATAGGCGCCGAATTTCTCATTGAGGCGGGCGCGCACGGCAACGATATCGCCGCACAGGAAACGCGCCGTGTCGACGAGATGCGAGCCGTGCGCCAGCATGAAATATTGCCTGAGATCAGCCTTGGGATTGCCGGTCGGCTTCTTCGCCAGCTTGCTGGTGACCGGCAGCGGCTGAATGGCATCGGTGTTGGTGTAGCGATGGGTGGAATCGCAGTACCAGGCCTTAAGCGCCAGCACCTCGCCCATTTCATCGCGGACGAAGTCGCGCGCCGCCTCCAGTGCCGGGTCGAAGCGCTTCATGTGACCGACTTGCAGGACCTTGCCCGAGCGCCTGACCGCCAGCGCCAGTGCCTCGCCTTCCTCCACCGAGGTGCCGATCGGCTTTTCGCACAGGACATGCTTTCCCGCATCGAGCGCCTTGATCGACATCGGCACGTGATAGGCGTCCGACGTGGCGACGATCACCGCTTCCAGTTCGGGATCGGCGAGCATGGCGTCGTAGTCGGCATACATCTTTTGCGGCTCGTAGGTGGCGCCCATGCGGGCGAGCAGATCGGGTGCCGCGTCGCAGATGGCGTAGAGGTCGGCATTCCCAGCCTTCACGCAGGATTGCAGATGCGCGAACTGCGCGATGGGACCGCAGCCGAGCACACCGACCCTGAGGCGTCTGTCTTGTTTTTTGATCATCGTCTCGATCTTCAGGCGCCCAAGCTGCGCATTGTCTGGCGGTTGGTCTTGACCGCGCCGGCGGGATCGGCGGCGGCCGTTTCGGATTCCTCCTCCAGCACCAGCCAGCCGTTGAAGCGCGGTGCGGTGTTGGCGATCTCGATGACAACAGGCGTGTCGCAGACGCCCTTGCCGAGCATGGCCCAGCTGCCGTTGGCATCGACGTCCTTGAGGTGGATGTAGCGGATGCGGTCGCGGTAGGTGCGCAGCGTATCGGACATGTCCTTGTGGCCGCGCAGTATATGGCCGGTATCCGGTACCCAGCCGACCAGGTCGGGGTCGAGCAAGGCAAAGATCGCATCGTAATCGGCGCGGTCGAACAGCAGCGTGTTGTGGTGCGAGCTGGGATGCACCGCAACCTGGACCCCGGCCTTGCGTCCGATCTCGCCGGCGTTGTTGTAGACATCGGCCGCAATGGCGAACTTATCCTCACGCGGGCCGTCGGACACCACCGTCGCCGAGCCCATCGACACCAGCGCATTCGGGAAGGCGGCAGCGAAATCGATCCAGCGTTTGGCGGTTTCGAGGTCGGCGCCGATCTCCTCCTTCAACGTAAAGCCACTGTTCGAGCCAAAGGCGAAGGAAACCAGCGTCAGCCCCCACGCCTTCAGCGCGGCGGCGAACTCCTTCGGCTTGTTGCCATAATGTCCGATCATAGTGTTGGTGATCTCGATGCCCGCATAGCCACCGTCAGAGATCGCCTTCAGCAGATCGTCGGGGCCGCCGGTGAACCGGTCTTCCAGCATTTCCCAGGTGAAGGTCTGGCAGCCGACTTTGAGGTCTTTCACGTTCATCCTTTCAATCCTTGATACCGCTTATTGATTGATGCCATCCTGCGTCGCCGTGGGATGAACATCCTACTTGACCGAGCCTGCGGTCATACCGGCGAGGAAGTATCTCTGGGCAACGAGGTAGATGAGCAAGAGCGGTAGCGAGCCGAGCACGCTCATCGCCATCATCTGGTTCCATTCGAAGGCGTGCTGCCCCATCAACAGCTGGATGCCGATCGGGACGGTTCGCATGGACGTCGACTTCGTCAGCGTCAGCGCAAAGAGAAATTCGTTCCAGCACAACAGGAAGGTGTAGACCGACGTCGCCACGATACCAGGCAGTGAAATCGGGACAATCACCCGCCAAAGCGCGGTCCAGCTGCTGCCGCCGTCGACAGCCACGGCTTCATCGAGATCGCGGGGCAAGGTGTTCAGATATCCCGTCATCAGCAGGATCGCGTAGGGCAGCGTAAACACCAGGTAGGTCAGGATCAGCGCGACGTAGGTATCGAAGATACCGTATGAGACGACAAGCCCGAAGAAGGGGATCAAAAGTGTGATCGGCGGAATCGTCTGCGTGCTGATGATGATTGTGTTCAGGCTGCCCTTGCCGCGGAAGTTGAAGCGGCTGAACCCGTAGGCCGCCAGCAAGGCGATCAGCACCGTCAGCACGGTCACCGCTCCCGCCACGAAATAGCTGTTGAAGAAGAAGCGCAGCTTTACCGGGTCGCCAAGGATGGCTGCATACGCTTCCAGCGTGAACGCCTTTGGCAGGATGGTTGGTGGCAGGGCAAAGATTTCGGTATTCGATTTGAACGAGCTGCTCAGCATCCAGTAGATCGGGAATGCCGCGAAAAAGAGCCCTGCTGCAAGCGCTACATGGAGCGCGACGGTGATCAGCCTGTCTTTCGGCGTGTGCCTTTTCCTCATGGTGATTACCGAGCCTTTTGATAGCGAATATAGAACAGCGTCAGGCCGAGAGAGATCAGCAGGATGACCACGGCGCTGGCCGAAGCCTGCGACAGGTTGTAGCTCGAGAATGCCAGCTTGTACGTGTAGGTGCTGAGGACCTCGGTCGAGTAGATCGGGCCACCGCCCGTCGTTATCCAGATTAGCGGGAAGACCTGCATGGTCCAGATGAAGTCGAGCAGCGAGATGCTGATGATGATCGGCATCAGCTGCGGAATGGTGATGAAGATCAGCTTCTGGTAGGCTTTCGCCCCGTCGATATCGGCGGCCTCGTAGAAATCCTTGGGAATGCCCTGCAAACCCGCGAGCAAACTGACCATGAAGAGCGGGTAGCCCGCCCAGATATTGGCAAAAGTGACTGCATGCAGCGCGGTCTCAGGCGAGGAAAACCATTCGACCTTGGAACCGATGATGCCGATTTGCATGAGAATACTGTTCACGACACCGTTCGGCTCAAGCAGGAGGCGCCAGATCACGGCGATGATCACCGCGGTGAACAGCCAGGGCAGTATGTAGAGCACGCGCAGAATATTGCGCAGCGTCGGATTGATGCGGTCGCTGTTCAGCATGAGCGCGAAGACCATGCCGATGGTCATGTGGAAAATGACACTCATGCATGTGAAGTAGAGCGTGTGCCACAGCGAAGCCCAGAACACGGGGTCGTCGAAGATCGCCTGGTAGTGCTTCAGTCCGGCAAAGGATGGGTCACGACGCAGCACCGCGCTGTTCTGGAACGAGTAGGCAATCACCGTCACCATCGGCAGCAGCATCAGGAGCCCGATTATCAGCAGCGAGGGCGACAGATAGAGGTAGGGTGCGACCGCTCGTTTGAGCTTGTGGTGGGAGCGCTTTTGCCGGGTCATGTGCCAACCTTGGGATACGCCTTCAAGGGAAGGTAAGCTTTCAAAAACAAGTCCACTCAGAATGCCGATCCGTTGCCGGGTGGCCTGCCCGAAGTCAGGTCACCCGGTCGAAGACAGCAAACGGGAACAGGCCGATCAGAATTTCGCCATCCAGCCCTTCTGAGCGGCGGCGGCTGCTTGTTCCGGAGACTGCTCGCCGGCGAGCATCTTCTGGGCTTGCACGTCGAACTGGGTCATCAGGTCTTCAGCCACCGGCAGGCCCGTGAACTCATTGGCGAGATGACCGGTCTTGAAGATTTCAAAAGCCTTGCCGAAAGCCTTGTCCGAGGTCACGAAATCGGGCTTGGCGTTGACGTTGCCCGGGAAGGCGTTTGCAAGCGACACGAGCTTGGCGTTGACCTTTTCACTCATCAGATATTGGACGAGTTTCCAGGCCTCTTCCTGATGTTTCGAAGCCGCAGAGATGCCGATGCCCCAGGAGGCATAGGGAAGGCCGCGCTTGCCGGTATAGTTTTCCACGACAGGGACCGGGATGAGGTCGAAGTTCAGCTTGGGATTGCGCTTGCGGATGAGGTTCACATGCGCGAGCGAGTCGATCATCATCCCGACGCGGTTGTTGACGAACTCCTCGACCTTTTCCTGCTCGGTCTTGGTGGCGATGCCGGGCGAGATGGTGCCGGCGTCATTGAGTGATTTGACGAAAGTGAGCATATCCACCACCGGTTTGCCCTCAAGGTCCGGCTTGCCGCTCGCCATCATCGACTGGCCCGAAGCCCAAACCCACGACATCATGTCGTTCTGGACGCCGGATGGCGTTTGCAGCGACAGGGGCAGCACCCAGCCATACTGGTTCTGGTCGGCGTGCGTCATCTTCTTGGCGGCTTCGAGAAACTCCGCACGGGTCGACGGCAGCTTGGTCACGCCCGCCTTGGCGGCGAGGTCCAAATTCACGAAGACCGGATAGACGAACGAAGCCACGGGAAACATCACGGCCTTGCCGTCCACCTTGATGATATCCGCGACCTGGCTCTTGTCGAAACCGCTCGCATCCATCATCGGATTCATGTCGGCGAGTGCGCCCTGCGCATTCAGATTGTTCACCCAGGCGCCGTCGAGACCGACGACGTCGCTGAGCGTTCCGGTTGCAGCACCAACCGAGATCTGGTCTCGCGTGGTGGCGTAGGGGCCGCTGACCAGCGTCACCTTGATTCCGGGGTTTGCCGCCTCGAACTCATCCATGATTGACCTGAGCGAGCCAGCCGGCAATTCGGGCTCCCACCATTGGGTGAATTCCAGCGTCGTATCCGCCATGGCGCCGGTTGCGCCAAGCAACCATGCGGCCGCGGCTATTTTCAGCATCGCGGATTTAATACGAAACGTCATTTTCTCCTCCTTCTTTATATTCGCCCGCACAATGCGGCCGATCGTCTGATTATTCAGAAGTCTCCTTACGCAGGCGCCTCACCTTCGCCCGCGGGTCTTATCGCTGATATTCAGATTGCCAGATGCGTCTCGGGGTCGAAGAAATGGAGCTTGGCATCATCCAGGGCCAAGCTGATTTCCGAGCCGGAGCGGACTGTGCTGACCGGTTCGAATTTCGCCACCGCATTCGACGCCAGGCCGAAATCCTGCACCGCGTCAGGGTCGCCGGAGTCCACCCGGACCGCGTCGATGTTGAGATGGACGATTTGTTCGGATCCGAGTTCTTCGATCGAGGTCACCTTTGCCGGTATCGTCTGATACTTGCGGCCGGATTCGAGCCTGCTGTCATAGAGATCCTCCGGTCGTATCCCGAACACGACCTTGCGCCCCGCATAGGACCTCAAGCCCGGCCTGCGCACGAAGGCTGCATCCTGCAGCCGGACGGCCAAGGCGCCGGACATCAGTTCGTCGCCCGTCAGGGTTGCCTCGAAAAGATTCATCGAAGGAGACCCGATGAAGCCGGCCACGAAAGCGTTCGCCGGCGATTCATAGAGCCTCTTGGGTGCGTCGACCTGCTGCAGCACGCCGCCTTTCAACACCGCGACCCTGTCGCCCATCGTCATGGCTTCGGTTTGGTCGTGGGTCACATATATGGTCGTTACGCCGAGCTGCTTTTGCAGACTGGTGATTTCGGCGCGCATTTGAACACGCAGTTTCGCGTCCAGATTGGAAAGGGGTTCGTCCATGAGAAAGGCTGCCGGCTCGCGCACCATGGCGCGGCCCATGGCAACCCTTTGACGCTGTCCGCCTGAAAGGTTCGCGGGTTTGCTGTCCAGCAGAGACGTCAGTTGAAGGGTTTTGGCGATCTCGTCCACGCGCTTTTTGCGCTCGGCCTTCGGCTTGCCTGCCAGCCGCATCGAAAAGCCGATGTTTTCGAACACAGTCATATGCGGATAGAGGGCGTAGCTCTGGAAGACCGATGTCGCGATCCTTGGGCGGCATGTCGACGACGTCGACCCCGCCGATCCGGAGGCTGCCGCTGGTGACGTCCTCCAATCCCGCGATCATCCGCAACGCGGTGGATTTGCCACAGCCGGACGGCCCGACGAGAATCAAGAACTCGCCGTCCTTGACCGACAGGTTCAATTGGTCGATTGCGTGAAAATTGTTCCCGTATGTCTTGCAGATATTCTCAAGAACGACTTCTGCCATATTCCTCCCTCCACAAGTCTAAGCCATTGATTCTTATGATTGTCCTCGGCTTACGCTCACCTGCGAAATTTTCCTCGGATAGTTCAGGCTATGTTCCGGTATCAAGCCGCGCATATTTCAGTTCGACTGCCGACGGCGCGTTCGTCGATGCCAGGAGTTCCTTGACCTGGTCGTCGGTCGGAAGCGCCTCGCGCCCGCCCCGCCCCGTTATCGAAAGGGCCGCCGCCGCGGCCGCGAATGCGACCCGGCCTGCGGTGTCGGCCCCGCGCGTCAATGCAAGGGCATAGGCGCCATGAAAGCAGTCACCGGCGCCGGTCGAGTCGACGACGGCAACCCGGTGCGGAGGCAGGTGCCAGAGCCCTGTCTCGTCGCGTCCGCGATAGAAGACGCCTCTGCCGCCATCCGTCAGAACCACGGCGGACCGCGACGGCAACCACAATGCATCGAGTATCTCGGCCGGAGCCTGGCGGCCGGTGGCGGTCCGCGCGAAGCCGAGCGGAAGAATGAGATGGTCGCAGAGCCCGATCAGTCTCTCGGTGGCCGGGCCGTGGCTCCATTCGACATCGCCGAGGATCGCAAGGCCGAGATCGCGAGCCCGAGCCACGACATCCAGCGACCCGATCCCGTAACTGTCGACGATCAGGACAGTCGCGCGGCTGAGAACCTCGTCCGGAAAGTCCGGCGCGGTGCCCAGCATCGCTTCGTCGTCATACGCGATGAACCGCTCCCCATCCGAACCGACGGTGATCCGCGAGCGCACCGGGCGCGCGTGCGGGTGGCGCGGCGCGAACGCGGTTTCAACGCCGCTCGCAACGAGATCGCACAACACGGCGTCGTCGGCGGCACTGCCCAGCCATCCGACGAACCCGGCGCTTCCGCCGAGCCGCGCGACGGCGGCAAGTGCCGTCGCGACGTTTCCGCCGAAAGCTCGGGCACTTTGCAAAACCTTCCCCTTGCCCGCCGACAACGGCTGATCGACATAGACGATGTCGTCGATCGCAATAGCTCCGAAGCCGAGGATTGAAGGGACGGCGGGCATCGTTCAGGCACCCGCCTTCGCCAAGGCGTCTTGCGCCGAAAGGCCGTCATGGATGACGCCCCGAAAGGCGATCGCTGCCTTTTCCGGATCGCCGTGCCCCCAGAGATTGCGGCCCACCACGGCACCGCGCGCGCCTGCACGGATGGCGTCCGCCGTCTGCTGAAGGGCGCCGAGCAGCGTGTCGGTCTTCGGACCTCCGGCGATCACAACCGGCACCGGGCAGGTCCGAACGGTCTCTCGAAACGACTCGAAATCGCCCGTGTAACCGATCTTGATCACATCGACGCCGGACTCGTAGCCGATGCGTGCCGCATAGGCGATCTCGTCGGGGGTGAAGACGATTTTTGCCCCGTCGGTGAAATCGCGAGGGTAGATATGCGCTACCACCGGCATGCCGTAACGAGCCGCCGCGTTCACCGAATCGGTCAGCCAGCGTATGTATTTTCCCTCGGTCGCGCCGCGCACCGGAATGGCCACGGCCAACGCATCGGCGCCGGCGCGCACCGCATCCTCGGGCGTTGCAATCAGTTCACTGATGCGATCGTCTGGGGTGAAGCAGCCGGCCTGGATCACCAGGGAAGCCTTGCCCGCATATTGCGGCCACAGATGGCGCGCGGTGCCAGGCTGGATGCTGACGTAGTCGGGTTTGCCTACCATGACGCGTGCAAGCGCACCCGGCAGGTCGGCAAGACCTCCTTTGCGCACGTCGCCATAGCCGACAAAGTGGTCGACCGCGCCGCCAAAAAGATTCCCCGATGGATGTGAGAAGAGGCGCGCCAAGCGCACCTTGGTTCCGAGGCTCATGAGTCCAAAACTCTCCAATTGATTGATTTCAAAATCCTGGACCCAGTGTTTGCGAAAGAAATAACAAATGCAATCTTTCGAAAGCTTTCGAATTCGCCTATTTTCGGTAGAGTGAACCGAGGCCAGGGCGATCGCTTGGCGCATGGAGGCAAGGACAGGCCAATGTTGTCAGAGCAGAGACGCCAATCGATCCTGGGTGAAGTGCAACGCAGCGGACAGGTTCGCATCAAGGACCTGTCAGACGATTTTGGCGTGTCGGAAGTCACGGTGCGCTCCGACCTCGAGATACTGGATCGCAAGGGACTGCTGACCAAGACCCGCGGAGGCGCGGTGACCCGGACCACGGATTCGACCACGGCCGCGTTCGCCCGGCGGATGCAAACAAACCTCGATGCAAAGAAACGCATCGCCCGGGCAGCGATAGACCTGTTCGAGGACAACCAATCGGTCATCTTCGATGGCGGCTCGACATTGATGCAGGTTGCCATGCTGTTACCGCCGCTCAGCAATGTCGTGGTCGCGGCCACGGCGATGAACATCGTGCAGCATCTGATGCATCGGCCCGGGCTCGACGTTCACATGATCGGCGGCCGGGTCTATCCGGACACGGTAAGCACGCTGATCACCGATGCCGACACGGCTCTCGGCGGCTTGGTAGCGCATCAGGTCTTTGTTGGAGCGCATGCGATTGACTCGTCACTGGATGTGGTCGACGTGAACGAAGACATGGCGCGAACCAAGCGAAACCTCGTGCGCATGGCCCGGCGCGTTGTCCTCCTTGCGGATTCGAGCAAATGGGGCGTCAGCGGAACCTCCAAGGCCTTTTCGCTGTCGAGCGTCGATGTCGTGATCACCGACGATGGCCTGTCCGGCCCAATACGCAGCCAGCTTGATAGGACAGGGGCCAAGGTGATCTATGCCTGACCCCGTCGAGGTCCCTGGCCGCGGCGGAAATATCCGATGCGCGCATGACCCACGGCATCCGCATCGGCGGTCGGCCGTTTTTTCATGTCGGTCATTTTCTCCTCCCATGACTGGCAGCCTCCCGATATCGCGCCAGCATTTTCGCATGTTGTATAAAAATTTTACGCGCGTCAATATTTAATATGTTGTATAGCCCTTTGCGAAGGCGATCCGTTACTTCTGGGCGGATTCGGCAGACGGTGACCGCGTTGGGAGGTACGATCGAGAATGCACGGGATATCAACGACGAAACTCGGGATCGGCGTCATCGGATGCGGCAATATCTCGATGACCTATCTGCGCAATGCCGCTCTCTTCGGCGGCATCGAGTTGCGCGCCTGCGCCGATATCTCGGCCGACATGACGGCGCTGCGGGCGAAGGAATATGGCATACGGGCACTCGGCGTCGATGCACTGCTGGCCGACCCCGAGATCGATCTCGTCCTCAACCTGACCATTCCGGCGGCGCATTTCGACATTTCGTTTGCCGCCCTTTCGGCCGGCAAGCACGTCTTCACCGAAAAGCCGCTCGCCACCTCGGCCGCCGATGGACGGCGCCTGGTCGACGAGGCGCGGTCGCGCGGGCTGCTGCTCGGCTCGGCGCCCGACACCTTCCTTGGTGCAGCCGGACGCCGCGCCCGCCGGCTGATGGATGACGGCGCCATCGGCCGCCCGGTCACCGGCACCGCCTTCATGATGGGCCGCGGCATGGAGCACTGGCACCCCAACCCGCAGTTCTACTACCAGCCAGGCGGTGGCCCGGTGTTCGACATGGGCCCCTACTATCTGACCATGCTGGTCAATCTGCTCGGCCCGGTCGAACGCGTCATGGCGATGGCGACGCGCGGCCAGGAGGAGCGGCTGATCACTGCCGAAGGGCCATTCAAGAACACCACATTCAAGGTCGGCACGCCGACCAATGTGCTGTCGCTGCTGGAGTTCCGCTCCGGCGCAACCGTCACCTTCGGCGCCTCGTGGGATGTCTTTCGCCACTCCAACCATCCGATCGAACTGCACGGCACGGAAGGCTCGCTGCGCCTGCCCGACCCCGACACGTTCGGCGGCACCGTGTCGCTGTCGAAACGCGGCACCGACTGGAGGGATTTCGCCAGCGAAGGCGAACTCTATGGCGCCCGCAACTGGCCTTATGCGGCGCCCGATCGCGCCAATTACCGCATGCTCGGCGTCGCCGATCTGGTGCGCTCGCTTCAGACCGGCAACACGCCGCGCGCCTCCGGCAATCTGGCGCTGCATGTACTGGAGATCATGGACGCTATCCTGCGCTCCGGTGAAACACAGGGCTCGGTCGCCATCGCGGGCGATGTCGTCCAGCCGGCCCTGCTGACCGAGGAAGAGGCCAGCGATCTGCTGGCCTGAGGGTATGATCATGACGCTCGATCCGGATGCGCTGCGCGTCCTCGACATGGCTCGTGCAGCCGGCGGCAAGCCATTCGAGACCGGCAGCGTGGCGGCGGCGCGAGCTGCCTACAACGCCTCGTTCCCGACGCTGCAAGGTGAGCATGAGCCGGTCGCGACGACCTTTGAACAGCAGATCGACGGGCCGAACGGCCCCATCACTGTCCGCATCCATCGCGGCATCGACGCACTGCCGAGCGGAGCGCCGGCGCTGCTCTATCTGCATGGCGGCGGCTGGGTCATCGGCAATCTCGATTCACATGACGAGATCTGCCGCCTGATGGCCAATCTCGGCAACGCCGTCATTGTCTGCCCCGACTATCGCCTGGCCCCGGAGCACAAATTTCCCGCCGGGCTCGAGGATTGCCTGGCGACACTTCGCTTCATGGCCGAGAATGCCGTCGACCTGGGCATCGACAAGGTGCGCATTGGTGTTGCCGGCGACAGCGCCGGCGGCAATCTTGCCGCAGTGCTGGCGCTGCTCGCACGCGATGGGCTCGCTCCACCACTTGCGACGCAGATCCTGATCTATCCCAACACCGACGCGCGGCAGACATCGGGCAGCTACCGGCGTTTCGGCGACGGCTTCGGCCTTACCGCGACGACCATGGCATGGTTCCGCGACCATTATGTGCGAACGCCCGACGAAATCATGGACTGGCGCGTCTCGCCCTTGCTGGCGCCTGATCTTGCCGGCGTCGCGCCAGCATTCGTGGCGCTTGCCGGCTGTGACATCCTGGCCGACGAAGGGGCAGCCTATGCGGCGCGCCTGCAGGCCGCGGGCGTGCCTGTGATCCTGCGGCAATGGCCGGGCCAGATCCATGGCTTCGTCTCGATGGGACGCCATATTCCCGCCGCCCGGCAAGCGGTGGTCGAGGGGGTGACGGCCTGGCGCCACTTCGAGGGATCGACGTCGACCGGTTAGGCCGACTGACGCATCACCAGGGTGGCACCGAGCTTGACGGTGCACGCCATGCCCTGCTTCGGCGGATCGGCCTCGTCCAGCAGGGCCAGCAGGATCTCGACGCTGCGGCCGGCCATGGCGGTGAAATCCTGCGCCATGGTGGTCAGCGCCGGACAGGTGTAGCGGCTCAGCGGATGGTCGTCGTGGGCGGCAACGCGCAGATCGCAATCGGGCCTGCGGCCGACCTTCAGGCCGCGCGAGTACGCGGCCGCCATTACGCCAAAGGCGAGACGATCGTTGGCGCACAGGATGGTGCGGCCGGGCAAGGTCCCGGCCTCCAGCATTTTTTCCGTCTGCTCGTAGCCGATGCGTTCGAAGTCCCAGGTGTAATCGCGCGCGGCCTCGATGACGGCCGGCTTGAAGCCGGCGGTCTCCATCGCGACGATGTAGCTCTCCTGGCGTTCGCCGGAGTTGTGGTTGACATGCGGAATGTCGAGATAGACCGGCGGTTCGCCCGAGCGACAGAGATAGTCGACGATGGTCGACACGCTCTGCCGGTTGTCGTTGCCGACGAACGGCGTATCGCCCTCGATATAGGTGTCGAAATAGACGATCGGAATGTCCTGCCCGAGCTTGTCGAAGACGCTGCGGTCGGAGGCAAGGCCGAGCGGGGCGATGATCGCGCCGGCCACCTTCAGCGACAGCAGCGTCCTGACCGACTCCGCCTCCAGCTTCGGCGAGCCATGCGAGGAGATGACGATCGGCCAGTAGCCTTCGTCGCGGCAACGAAATTCGATGCGGCTGACCATCTCGGCGTAGAAAGGATCGGTGATCGTCGGCACGACGATGCCGATGTTGCGGGTGCGCTTGCGGTTGAGATTGCGGGCGAAAAGGTTCGGCTGATAGTCCGAGGAACGCAGGGCGGCTTCGATGCGCGCCCGCGTCGCCGGCTTCACGCTCGCCGGATCGTCGAAATATTTGGACAGCGTCGGGCGCGACACGCCGCATGCCTGGGCGAAGTCGTCCATCGTGCGGTGCGTCTTCTCCGCCATCGATATGTTCCTGATCCCCTGCCAACGATCGGCCCCGCCCACAGTCATGCGGCCGTTGACCGGATGCGACAATGCTCGACGGAACTTATTCAGTCAATTTTCACAGTTCCCATTAGAATGCAAAAAGATTGCGTGCGTCAAATTATTTGTTAACGCTTTAAACCTGATGGCGTCAGTTCGACGAGGATAGGCTACAGAAGCTTGCCGCTCAGCCCTCGGCTACGGGCCTGCTTGCCAAATGTCGCCATGCCGCCCATACACGGCTTGGAAA